>JANLTD010001041.1:0-9959 GCA_031362765.1 Acidobacteriota bacterium
CTCGAACCGGACGATAGTGATTTTGAGGAAAACCCGAAAGAGGAAAAACCCGTAAAAGAAGTTTCCGAAGCTGAAACCAACCGATCCGATAAAAGACTATTTGTGTTTCTGGCTTTCGTCAGCGGGCTGGTCTTAAATTTCTTAATGCTCTCGCGCTTTAATATGACGAGAGAACAACAGTTTGGTAATAGCTCCAATCAACAGTTAAGCGTTGTTATTGGTGAGGCAATCGGCGTCACGATTGTCTGGCTTGTCATTAGCGGCGCGATTGCCGGTATCTACAAACTGATTACACGTAAAAATCAATGGCAGTATGTCTTTATTATTGCTTTTGCTATCGTGGCAATGTTGTTCGTTTTGGGTGATATTCTGAGGTTAATGAAAAAATAAATGAATCAGAATGTGTGATTTTGCAAAAATGTTCGGGCTTCAGACTCAATGTAAAATATTAGTCGAACTTCCTCGATCAAATCGTTTTTCTCCAAGAATTCTTTTATCGCTGTTGACGAAATTTCAGCCGCCTGATCTTTCGGATAACCATAAATGCCGGTTGAAATTGCCGGAAACGCAATGGTCCGACAACCTTTTGAAACCGCTAATTCCAAAGACTTCCGGTAACAATCAGATAATTGCGTTGCCTCGTTTTCGCGGTCAATGCCTTTAATTGGTCCAACCGTATGGATAACAAATTTAGCGGGCAGTTTTCCCGCATTAGTAATAACAACTTCACCAATTGGCAATCCCTTTGGATAAGTAGTTGATCGAATTTTTTCGCATTCTCGCAGAACTTCTTCGCCGCCTGCTTCGTGAATCGCCCCGTCAACTCCACCACCGCCAAGCAAACTCGAATTTGCGGCATTAACAATTGCGTCAACTTCTTGTTTGACGATATTTCCCACTATTACTTTTACTTTACCATCTAGAAATTCAGTTTCTGACATTGTCTTCCTCTGCAACTTAAATCTTCAAAGATTACCGAAAACAGAAAAGTGCCGCTAATTTATAACCGCTTAATAGCTTCCCGCGACGATGCTTGACTTAACACCGCTGGCTTCCTGCGCGATCTTGACGCCGACCGAGGCGCCGATCCTTGTCGCGCCGGCTTCGAACATTGCGCGGGCATCGTCAATTCCCTTGACGCCGCCCGAAGCTTTGACGCCGAGGCTGTGTCCGACCGTTCTTCGCATTAATGAAACATCTTCGACCGTTGCGCCGCCTTTTGCAAAACCGGTCGAGGTTTTGACAAAATCCGCGCCCGCATTTTTTGAGGCGAGACACGCCCGAACCTTTTCATCGTCGGTGAGCAACGCGGTTTCGATAATGACTTTGAGTAAAACGCCGTTTTCATGCGCGGCTTCCGATACGGCGCGAATATCGTCTTCGACCGTGCAATCATCGCCCGATTTTAGTGCACCGATATTAATCACCATATCAACTTCGCGAGCACCGTTAAAAATTGACCGGCGCGCTTCATATGCTTTAACATCCGGCAAAGTCGCGCCTAAGGGAAAACCGATCACGGTGCAAACCGGAACATCTGAACTTTTCAGAAACTCCGCCGCCTTCTTGACCCACGCCGGATTGACACAAACCGAGGCAAAGCCGAACTGGATCGCTTCGCTGCAAAGTTTTTTAATATCGCTTTCCGATGCTTCGGGTTTGAGCAGCGTGTGGTCGATCAGCGACGCCCAATCGTGCGCCGTCGCGGTTTCGCCGAGGACAATTCCGATGCGCGATGCGCCCGCGTCAACGATCCGCTCGACATCGGCGCGGCAAAACGACGGACAATAAGCATCGTCGCCGATCTTCGCTAAGACTAAATCAGTGATTTGTTCGACAAGTTTTTCGTAATTTCCGTTAACCATTTTTTTTTTTTGAGTTTCAAGTTTCAAGTTTCAAGTTAGCTTTTTCTTTGAACTTGGAACTTGAAAGCTGGAACTTGAAACTAAACTAAATCCCATTCTTTCAAAACATCCATCAAAGTCGGCAGATCTTCCTGCCAAAGCCAATCAACTTTGAGCCAAAGTCCCTGCAAAACGAGGCTTTCAAATTTCCCGTCGGCCGAAGGCGAGATCATTCTATATTTTCCGTTTTCGTCCAACTTATAAAAATTAACCGTGCGCGTGCGGTAATCAACGATCCAATATTCTTTAACAGCCGCTTTTTCGTATTCGTCAAACCTTTCCTGCGTGTCACGCGAAAGACTTTCGGGCGAAACAATTTCAATTATCAGATCTGCCGTACCGTCAACGTATTGTTTCTCCAATCGATAAATATTTTCGTTGGAAATAAACATAATATCAGGCTGTCTGCCCGACGGACGAAAATCCATTTTTAATTGAAAAGGAGCAGAAATTACTCTGCCGCAGGTTTTTGCTTCAATAAAAAATCGCAAAATTGCTGTTAAAAAATCTGATAAATCTTGATGCCTTAAACTCGGATTACTCATTTTAATAACCTCGCCGTCAATCCATTCAAACCAGCCTTCTTCGCCGTTCCATTCAAGAAATTTTTGATATGAGATTTTGTCGTACGGAACAATTGGCGGCGCGATCACGGTTGGAGTAGTTTCGGCAATTGTGTTTTCCATAATTTTCACCTCGGTTGGGAAAGATTTTAACACCAAACTTTAGACAATCTAAACCGTTGTCAGTTTTTTTCACCGGAGTGACGCAGAGAGAAAAAAAGGTAAAAGGCAAAAGGTAAAAATAACTGTCTGAATTTTACCTTTTGCCTTTTACCTTTTTACTTAAAAAACTCTGCGTCTCTGCGTCTCTGCGGTTTAATTTTATTGTCAAACATTAAAACGAAAATCAACGACATCGCCGTCCTGCATGATATATTCCTTGCCTTCGAGCCGTGTCAGGCCTCTTTCGCTGGCGGCTTTTCTGGTTCCGTGTTTGACCAGATCATCATACGAAACGATTTCGGCGCGAATAAACCCGCGTTCGATGTCGGAATGAATTTCGCCGGCGGCCTGCGGCGCTTTTGTCCCGACCGGAATCGTCCACGCACGGACTTCTTTTTCGCCGGCGGTCAAAAAGCTCATTAAACCGAGCATTTTATACGCCGCTTTGATGAGCTTATCAACGCCGCTCGACGTAACGCCCAGATCAGCTAAGAACTCCGTGCGTTCGTCTTCTTCGAGCGCGACGAGTTCCGCCTCTAATTTCGCACAGATCAAAACGACTTCCGCCTTTTCGCTCGCGGCGTGGTCGCGAACAACCTTGACGTGCGGATTGGCTGATTCGTCCATCAAAGTATCTTCGTCAACATTCGCCGCATAAATTGTCGGTTTTGAACTCAGAAGAAACCAGGTTTTGACAACGGCGCGCTCATCGTCTGTCAGATCGGCACTGCGGACAGGACGGCCTTCTTCCAAAACAGGCAGAATCTTTTCGATGATCGCCAGATCGCGTTTGGCATCTTTGTCGCCGCTTGATTTGATGCCGCGCAATGCTTTGTCTTTGCGTTTTTCGACCGATGCGAGATCGGCGAGCGCGAGTTCGATCTGGATCGTTTCAATATCGCGCACCGGATTGACCGAACCTTCGACGTGTATGATATTTTCGTCTTCAAAACAGCGAACGACCTGAATGACGGCATCGGTTTCGCGAATCGTCGCGAGAAATTGATTGCCCAAACCCTCGCCTTTCGACGCACCGCGCACAAGTCCCGCAATATCAACGAATTCCACGGTCGCGGGAACGATTTTTTGCGCCTTGTTCAATTTTTCCAAAACAGGCAAACGTTCGTCCGGCACGGCAACGATACCGACATTCGGTTCAATCGTTGCAAATGGATAATTTGCCGCGAGCGCCGATTCCTGCGCCGTTAAGGCATTAAAAAGTGTAGATTTTCCGACGTTGGGCAAACCAACGATTCCAGCTTGTAACATATAGATTTCAAATTTCAGATTTCAAATTTCAAATTGGTTATTCTACTCTTTTAGTTCGATTTTGAGAAATCAGTAATTTGGAGTCTGCCAATTCCCGTCTTCGTCCTTTTTCCCAAAGCCTGTAAAGGTCTGAATCTGTTCGCCGATGTCAGCGATCATTTTAAGAACGACAAACGGCAACAAACTGAAGGCACGTTGGACACGCGTCGCGCATTTTTTCCGGCTTGGCCTTTATTTTCTTGCCCAATACATCGCGATATTTTTTAATCTGAAAAGGTTCGCTTCGTTGATCCACGGAATTTTGCGGCGCGCTTCGATTATTATGTCGGTTTCGGTAATTTTGCCGTCCAATTCCCGTTCGGCGAGATTGCAGATAAACGATTCGGTTTCACCCGCAATTTTATCGAGCCGCGCAATTTCCGCCGGTGTAAGTACGGGGAATTTTCGAAGTAGCCTTTCGTCGATCGGTTGGCGGAAATTTTCGCCCCATTCGGTTTTTATTTCCAAAGCGGCATTGAGAAGTTCGGCGGAAAATCCGCTTTCATCCTGAATTTCCGGTATTTGCAAAGGCTTTTTCAGATAATCCTGGGCGCGAAAACCGACCTCGTTGATGTAAAACGTTTCGCCTTTTTCGGATGGCGGATCAGCGGCGATAAAAGGATATTTTTCCTTGAAATATTCGGGGAAAAACTTGATGAACCTGAGCCGTATAGATTTTTCTTCGGGCAAACCGATCTCAGCATCATAAAATCCCGGCGCGATGTGTCCGATTTGCAAACAATATGCGCGGCCTTCATCAATTTCCTCGAGCCGTGGATTTTCGTATCGGTCAATCTCAACATTTTTCAAATGATTCGTCAGAATTACAGTTTGAATTTCGGGAAAATCCGGCGGCAGCGGAACGACGATCTTTTGATAATGAAGCGTTTGCTCAACACGCGCGCCAAAAAGATTATTCACATTTTCGTCAAATGAGGCATCCGCACGGCTCAAAAGACGCGTTGAAGTTACCTTAACCGGACAGTTTCCGGGCGGAACATTTTCGGCAAATGCGGGACATTCCAAAACTTGTCTCCGATCGATAAATCCGGCAACGCCGTCGCCTCGGTCAGGCAGATCATAGCCCGAAATATCGGCTTCTGTAACGGTTGCGTCCGCCAGTTCAAACAATGTTCCTTCATCGAAAAAGGAATTTTGTTTGAGAAAAAACAATCTATATCTCGAATTAATTGGCATATCACGGAAAATTTCAGCATTTTATTATCGGCTAGTTTTCAGTCAAGGTTGAATTAACAGCAACATGTCAGAACCCCGAGCGGTAGCGAGTGGGCAAAAACTTAACAAGTCGCTACCGCTTCTTGTTCTGACAAGCAGAATCAACCCGTCAATTACAACATAACTGAAAAGACATCTAAAAACACAACCCTTTTGGGTAGAAAATTATGAAAAAATAAAGAAAGTCGCGGCTGATCATAAAAAATACGGTCGTTTCGCGGATCTTCCGCCCGATTTGATTTGAACAATGTCGAAGTTTTGCTATAAATGATTCAATGATCTTAACCTTCCTGATAATTTTGCTGATAACCTGCGGCGGAACTGCTTTAACGTATCTTTATGAAAAGGAAGATTCGCTGCTTGTGCGCCTCGCGGCGGGAAATGTGACCGGCGCGGCAATATTCGGCACCGTCGCGTTTCTGCTTGCGTGCATTTTCGGACTTTCGCCAATAACGGTTTTGATCGCGCTCGCGATCACGCTCTTGCCAATTGCGCTGCTCGCGAAAAACGATTTTCAGCGGCAATTCAAAGCAAATGTAAACAAAGCGCGCGGCAAGCTCGACGGCGCAAATTTGAAAAAGGTCTTCAGATTTGCGTATTATCTGGTCATCTTTTTGGTGCTCTGGTTTTTCTTTGAACGCGCAATGATCGAAACCACCGAAGGAATTTTCACGGGCGGCTCGCAGAATCTCGGCGATCTGCCGTTTCATCTGGGCGCGATCTTTTCCTTTACCGACGGCAACAATTTTCCGCCGGCCAATCCGTCGTTTGCAAATGCAAAATTTACATATCCTTTTTTGGCCGATTTTGTGACGGCGTGTTTTGTTAAGATCGGCTCGGGCGTGCGCGAAGCGATGCTCATACAGAATGTTTTTCTAGGATTTTCGCTTGTCGTACTGCTCGAAAAATTTACATTCAAATTAACCAACAATAAGCTTGCCGGAAAGATCGCGCCCCTGCTTTTGCTTTTCAGCGGCGGACTCGGCTTTGTCTGGTTTTTCAAAGATTTCTGGAATGGTACGCAGACGCTGACTGAATTTTTGTGGAAACTGCCGCAAGATTACACGATCGGCGAAAAATTCCGCTGGGGAAATTCGCTCGTCGTTTTGTTTCTGACGCAGCGCAGCTTATTGTTCGGAATGCCGCTGACGCTGATCGCATTGACAAAGATTTGGGATATTTTCACCGCAGAGGACGCGATCGAAACGAAAGACGAAACGGCGGCGGGACTAAGTGACGACGGGACGAAGCGACGACGGGACGAAGCGACGAAGAGACGGAGAGACGACGGGACGACGGGACGAAGCGACGAAGCGATAAAAACCACTCAGTCACTCAGTCGCTCAGTCGCATCGTCGCTCAGTCGCATCGTCGCACCGTCTTTCTTCATCGGATTGCTCGCCGGCACGCTCCCGCTGATTCACGTTCACAGCCTTGCCGCGCTGTTTTTCGTCTGCGCTATTTTGTTTTTCTTTAGTTTTGATAAATGGAAAGAATGGATCGCTTTCGCGGTCGGTGTTTCGATCATCGCCGTCCCCGAACTTCTCTGGTCACTGACGGGCAGCGCGACCAACTTGAGCAAATTTATCGAAATCCATTTCGGTTGGGACGCGGGCAAGCAAAACATTGTGATGTTCTGGGCGAAAAACATCGGTCTGTTCGCGCCGCTTTTGATTGTCGGACTGTTTTTGATCTATTACACGCAGAAAAAGTCTTCCGAAAGCGATCCGAAATCCGAAATCCGAAATCCGAAATCCGAAATCGCCCTGATCTTTTATATTCCGTTCGCGTTTCTTTTTCTGATCTCAAATACTTTTAAGCTCGCGCCTTGGGAATGGGACAATATCAAGGTTTTGATCTATTGGTTTGTCGGTTCGCTGCCGTTTGCAGCGTACGTTTTAGCGTGGGCGTGGGAGAAAACAGCCGTTTTCAAAATGCTTGCCGCCGTTTGTTTGGTGACATTAACGCTTTCGGGCGCGCTCGATGTTTGGCGGACGATCTCAAGACAGATCAATTATCAGGTTTTTAGTAAAGACGCGGTCAAGGTCGCCGAACTGATCAAACAAAAAACCGCGCCGGACGCGCTGTTCCTAAACGCGCCGACGTATAATTCGGCGGTCGTCCTTTCGGGCAGACGTTCGCTGATGCGCTACAGCGGACATCTTTCGTCCTACGGCATTGATTACGAACCGCGCGAATCGGATGTCAAAAGAATTTACGAGGGAACGGCTCTGGCTGATAAACTTTTGCAGAAAAATAACATCGAATATGTCATAATTTCACCTGAAGAAACGGGCAATCTAACCGTTAAAGAGGAATTTTTCTACAAATTCCCGATCATCGTGGAAGTCGGCGCGTATAAAGTATTTAAGGTGAAATAACTGTTCAGAGTCCTGCCTTCAGGCGGCAAATTACCGCATCGGCGATTTGCCGCCTGAAGCCGGGACTCAAAACAATCTAAAATGAACGAAGAACTCCAGACAACTGACAACGAACAAACGAAAACTGATTATATTTGGCTGATCAGTTGCGCTTTAGTAACCGCCATCGCATCATTCGTGCGTTTTTTCTGGCTCGAATTAAGGCCGCTGCACCACGACGAAGGCGTCAACGGTTATTTTCTGACGACACTTTTCCGCAGCGGCGAGTATAAATACGATCCGGCGAATTATCACGGCCCGGACCTTTATTATATCGCGCTCTTTTTCACGAAAACTTTCGGGCTGAACACTCTGAGCATTCGCTCAAGCGTTGCGATCTTCGGAGTTTTGGTAGTTGTTTTGGCGTTCTTTCTAAAGAAATATATCGGCCAGACAGGTAGTCTTTTCGCCGCGCTGTTTCTCGCGCTATCGCCCGGAATGGTCTTTATTTCGCGCTATTTTATCCACGAGATATTGTTTGTATTTTTTAGTGTCGGCATTGTCATTGCGATCTTGTTTTTTATCGAAAAACGCAAAGCCGGCGTTTTGGCGATCGCCTGGACTTCCCTGCTCCTTCTAATTTGTTTTCTGCCGTCCGCGCTTAATCTGGCAGATGTTATTGAATCATCCTTAAAATACAGGGAAATTATTGCCAACGATAACATTTCGATCTTGTGGAGTTTGCGCGTCGTGTTCTTTCTTGTCGAAGGCGCGCTGGTCTTTTTCGTCATCAAAATGCTGCTGACGTGGAATGAAGGTCAGCCCGTTTATCTGATCCTCGCAGCGGCGTCGGCAGTTTTGCTTTTTGCGACCAAAGAAACGGCTTTTATCACGGTCGGCACGATGGCGATCGCCTGTGTTTGCGTATTCGTTTGGCGCAAGCTAATTTCAGCCGAAGGTTTTGCCAAAAACAGGTTCTGGATTTTTCTAACTCCAAGCATCATTGCATTGTCCGTGGCGGTTCTCAGTATTATTCTTGAGCGGTGGAAGTTTTATACCAGCTCTGAAAAGCTGTCCCTTTATGAAGGTCTAAAAACGCTTCGCGATCAATTTAAGTCGACCAACGACGACAACCAGATCTATCTTTTTTATACAATACTCGCGCTCATCGCCGTGACCGGAATCACGTGGCTAATATTTCTTTACACGAACCGCCAACAGAGCGAAACCGAGCTTTCCGAAGATACGCAATTAAATTGGACAAGCTTTCGCGAGAAATTTACGGCTTCAAATAATTGGGAATTTATCCTCGTTAAAAGCGCGATAGGTGCGGCAACCATCTTTTTAACGTGGCTTTTTGTCCGTTATGCGATTGATCTGCTGATCGCCTGGAAGGCAAACAAAACGCTGTCGTCCGCACTCGACCAGATAGTTTTGACGAAGGTTGATTTCTGGATCTTGACCACCGCCATTTTTCTTTTAACCGTTGCCGCCGTTATTTGGCTCGCGCGCAAACCGCAAATGATCTCCACGGATCTTATTTTGATGCTGCTCGCGATGATTGTCGCCTTTCTTTACATCGGCGCGTTGTTTTTCTCGTCGTTCTTTACCTATCCCGAAGGCTTAAAAGGCGCATTCGAAGCATATGCGATCTGGACGAAAACCGGCAACACGGATCACACGCAGAACGGCAATTGGGCATACTTGCGCTGGGGAATGATCATCGAATCGCCGATCTTGATCCTCTCTGCGCTCGGTCTTTTGATCTCGCTTTATAAGGCGCGGCATCGTTTTGCGATGTTCGCCGGAATTTGGGCCTTCGGACTTTTTGCGGCCTATACAATAATTCCCTACAAAACTCCGTGGCTCGCGCTCTCGTTTCTGCTTCCGATGTGTATCGCCGCAGGCTACGCGGTCAACGAATTGAGCACGGCGAGCAACCTTGGAACAAAAATTCTCGGCGGAATTTTGACGGTCGCCGCAACCTGTATTCTCGCATTTCAAACCTATGACATAAATTTCGTGCGCTATGACAGCGACGCGATGCCGTATATCTACGCGCACTCAAAACGCGAATTTCTCGACCTGATCAAACAAGTCGAGTATTACGCCGACAAAAGCGGTCAGGGAAATCAGGCGAAGATCGAGATCGTTTCGCCCGATTACTGGCCAATGCCGTGGTATATGAACGATTATCCGAACGCGGCTTTTGGCGGCCGACCGGTTGACGTAACCACCGCCGAAATGATCGTCGCCAAAAAAGAAGAGCAGGATGCAGAAGTTGTCTCGCGCTATTCATCGCATTACAAATACATCGGCGAATATCCGCTGCGTCCGGGCGTTGATCTGATCTTACTGGTACGAAATGATCTGGCAGATTCGGACGCGCAGGATATTTATGCGGTTTTCGGCGAACCGATGATAAT
>JANLTD010001044.1:0-2383 GCA_031362765.1 Acidobacteriota bacterium
CAAATGCCGCTGATAAATATTGACCCGCTTATCAAGCTCGTGGAAGTCGAGCGTATCTTGTCGAAAGTCTTTTTCCCTGCACCGTCACGGCCGACGATCGTTGCGTGGATCGAAGAAGGTACGCTCGACGGAAAACAGATCGGTCGCGGCGACAACTGGTTTGTTTATCAATCTTCTCTCAACAATTTAATCGTCCAAAGCCAGCCCGTCAAACTCGCTGCATGAGTTTACAATTGTAAACTCTTTGCGTTGCTTTAAAGCAACTCCAAAAAACCCGCGTCTTGTAAATAAAGGACTTAGCGACAGTGCTTTAAATTTAGAGTTTACATTGAGTAAACTCTAAATCAATTTTTCTCCTTTCTGCTTGAATCTTGTTCAATCTGATCAGACAAATATCTCAGGGCATCAATGTTGTCCTGGTCGAGATTATATTTAACGATTCCGCATCTTATCAGCACGTCGTCGGCCTTTACCAGTTTTTCAAAAACTTCCTTATTGATGCTGAAAACTGCCGTCTCAATCCTTAATTTTGCCAGCACGTTTTTTGAAGCCATCGTATATTTTGGATATTCAAAATTCTCCTTGTCGATCGTCAACGTGCAACTCTTATTCCGGTTTGTCGAAAACTGATAAGTTTTCTTGGCGTTCATAAAAGAGATACCAAACTTGTTCGCATCAGGCTGTGCGATTGCGCTGAGAACTTCAAACGTGTTTCCGTTCATAGCGTCATAAGCGACGGAATCGACACTTGGCGTTAAAATAAAAATCGGCAGCCCTGAAACCTGTCCGGTGTCTCTCTTAAAGTCAAAATTTGAAGGTAATGCCTGTGAGTGCACCGGAACGAAGAATACCAACAGCAAAATAATTGATACGTTAAATTTTGTAAATTTCATAGATTTTCTCTTAATTTTTGCAGTAAGTTTTTCACTCCAACTTTGTTGTCAATTTGATATGCCTTTTCTAAATGCAAAAGTGCTTTGGTTTTATCTTCTCTAGCCAATAATATTTCGCCAATTTGCCTTTCGACTCTTGCTCTTTGAAATGAGTAATTTTTCAACATTTCAGAAACTTTTAACCCTAAATTGTAAATTTCCTCAAATTCTTTAGAAGAAAATCCGTCTATCTTTTTACTTTGTACTTGAAATTCATTTAGATAATCCCAAACAGTTTTCTCTTTAGGTTTTGGCACAAATCTTTCGTAAGTATTATCTAAGCCCGGAATGACACCCTCCAAGCTGCACCTGCAGCCGAAATATAACGGCGGGATGCTAAAGTCTTTTATCGCAATTTGTTTGCCATATTCTTCAGGTGATAAAGTTTTAAACCATTGAATAGTATTATAAGCCTGTTCGACTGATATTACTTTGCCCTCATAATATTCACAAACTCCAGTTCGAGGGGTTAGCATTGGAACAATGCGAGCCTGTTTCAGCCTAGCACGCCAAAGACTTTCGATGTGACCGTAATTTCTAATTCGTTGGACGTAATAGATCATTATCGCGTGGATTTCTTCATCTGAAATTCTATCTAATGAACCATTACAAACTTTGCGTAATTCTTGGCAATTTAAATGTGATACGCCATGGAATAATGATGAACCGTTATGAAAGTTTTGTTTAATTAATACTTGGTGAATTCTGTCATCATGGTTATTCACTGACTCGCTAATGAAAAAACCTTGCGGAAAACCTGAAATTGTTTTGATTGAAACATTATCCGCACCTCCAACTTTTATGCTCATATTTGATAGACCTCGAATATTTCCTTGCGAATGTTAATCAATTCTTTCGGGTAATTATATTCTTCCATCATTTCGCCGAGCGTTTTTGATGATTCTACAAGCCGCGTCGGAATCAGCGCAATCGCCGCGAAGAAGTTTGCTTCTCTGTCCATTCGGCGCCAGTAGCCTTTGCTGAACTTGTGCGGAACTGGATAATGCAAAAGATGATGTCCGAGTTCGTGAAAGCCAACCCAGAGTTTCTCGCCATATTTTAATTTTGTTTGCAGAAGAATAAAACAAATATTTTCGTGAATTGTGTATTCGCCGCGATGTTTGAACCGATCGCTTTCCATCACGCGCACTTTGTCGCGCTGACAGTATGCGTAAAAATCCTCTTCCGTTAGAATTCTTTCATTCCATTCCGGTAACTTTTTCTTGATAATTTGTGTGAGAATAAACGACATAACTACTCTTCATATTTCATCTTTTCAATTTCGGCATCGAGCAGCTTCGTCAGGACATCAATCTCGGTTCTCGATCGTCGGTAATTTTTCCCGCCGAATTTGAGTGAAACAAATTCGCGGACGGTCATCTCTTCAACTATTTCCTTTTTGCTTGGAGCAGAATCATTGCCAGTTAAATGTTCGTTGAGCCATTCTTCGC
>JANLTD010001057.1:0-6789 GCA_031362765.1 Acidobacteriota bacterium
AGCCGAACGTCTGTTTTGCGACGGATTGTGCCACCAAGAATGGTTTCCACCTTCGCGGAGCAATTCGCCTTCCTTTTGAAGTTAAATGGCGAATCAATTCCCTGCGTTTCATATTGCAATTGACAATTCTTGATAATTCGCGCCCGCTGACAAAAGAGCGTCCTGGCGATTGAATTCCAATGCCTCACGCAAAGTTATTTTCAGCGTTTCCAACAACTCTTCGCGTGTCGCTTCCTGGCAATTTACACCCGAAATTTCTTCGATCCAACCAATCCACCAATCGCCGTCTTGTTTGATAATTGCCGTGTAAGTTTGATTCATATCTACCTCTTATTTGGTTGCCGCCTTCACCCAATCATAGCCTTTTTCTTCAAGTTCCAAAGCTAATTCTTTGCCGCCTTCTTTGACGATCCGTCCGCCCGCAAGAACGTGTACGAAATCAGGTTCGATGTAATTCAAAAGCCTTTGATAATGCGTTACGAGAATGATTCCGTTTTCCGCATTGCGAAGTTTATTGACACCTTCGGCAACGATCCGCAGCGCGTCAATATCCAAACCCGAATCGGTTTCATCGAGAATTGCGAGCTTCGGTTCCAAAACAGCCATCTGCAAAATTTCGTTGCGTTTCTTTTCGCCGCCCGAAAAACCCTCGTTGACCGAACGCTTGAAAAACGATTTGTCCATTTCGACGATCTTTGCCTTTTCAGTCAAATAATCGTTGAATTCGAGCGGATCGAGTTCTTCGAGGCCGTGATGCTTCATCTTTTCGTTATAAGCGAGCCGCAAAAACTGCGAATTCGAAACGCCCGGAACTTCGACCGGATATTGAAACGCGAGAAAAATTCCCTCACGCCCGCGTTCGTCCGGTTCGAGTTCAAGCAAGTTCTTGCCTTCAAACAAAATCTCGCCCGACAAAACCTCATACGTCGGATGTCCGGCGAGAACTTTCGCCAAAGTAGATTTGCCGGAACCGTTCGGCCCCATAATGGCGTGAACTTCGCCCTTCTTAACGCTCAAATTCAAACCTTTTAGTATTTCCCGGCCTTCGATACCGGCGTGTAAATCTTTAATTTCTAATAACATAATTTTCTTCTTAAACAACTCTTGGATATTTTTCGGCAATTTTCGGTAACAACGTTTTGTCCTGCACAAAAAGCTCGACGTATCCGCAATTCGTGCAAACGTAATAATCCAAAGTTGCCGATTCTCTCCAAGTCAAAGCAACTGCCACTTCGACGGCCGTGTTTGAGGCAAGATGGACTTGTTTTGCTTCACATTTTTGACAAATTCCTTCCTTCATTGCGCCATTATAACAAAAATTAAAGCCCAAAATCTCTCCAGACCCCGGGCTTTTGGTATAAATCTTGATTTTTTTTTCAAGATTCGTTAATTTATGAACTTTACAACGCCTGTTTCCAGATCATAAACGCCGCCGACCAGAATAATTTTGCCGGAATCAATCAATTCTTTGAGAATCGGGCTGTCTTTTTTGATATTTTCCATCACCATTTTAACGTTTGTTTCGCCGACCGCTTCGACAAATTTATCGTTTTTTGAGCTCTTTTCGCCATCCGTCCAATCTTTCCCGACGAAATTTACGGCCGGCTCAATTCTGTCCAAAAGTCCGGTCAAATTGCCCATTTCGGCAAAATCGCAGGCGCCCTTGACGGCGCCGCATTTCGTATGACCGAGAACCATCACGACTTTTGCGCCGGCTAGTTTCGTCGCAAATTCAAAACTTCCGAGCATATCGGGATTCATCACATTTCCCGCCACGCGACCGTTAAATGAATCGCCGTTGTTCAAATCAAAAACTTCTTCGATCGCGACGCGTGAATCCAGGCAGCTCAAGATCGCCGCATATGGATATTGACCCTTGGCCGTCAAAGCGATCTGTTGGCGATATTTTTTCTGATTGACCGAATTGCCCGCCGCAAATCTGGCGTTGCCGTCTTTCAGGTTTTGTAATCCCTGCTGCGGCGTTATTGCGGTTTGCATTTCTTTTGTTTGAACACCCAATTTCTTTGCTTTTTTTGCGGTTTCATCCATTTTTTGGGCGTTGACCGCGAAACTGAAAACCATTGATAATGTTAATAATAAAGTTAATTTTTTCATTTTATTCTGACCTCGTTTTTTTATGTTTTAATTTAGAAGTTCACTCTGAAATTTGAACCGATCCCGTTAAATGTTCCCGGACGTGTTCGATTGCCTGTTTCGTTTTGACGGACATAGAAAAAATCCGCCGAAAACTTCGGGTTGAACTTATGCGAGAACCCGACCTGTGTGCGGTATCTCGCAAAATCCTTGAGCCGAAAGTCATAAAAGGTTTCAAACGAAACAAATGGTTCAATCTTCTTTTTCGCGACCGTGACTTCCCGTTTCAGCCACAAACGATTGCGAACGACACTTGCATTGGGGCGCGAATAGCGATCTTCGTATTGATAAATATTTCGATTGACCAACGTGAATTTACGTCCAAGCGGCACTGTCACGGTTCCGATTCCGAGATAACGGCTTTCATACCGCTTGCGGACAAAGGTCGGATTTGCGTAACGATACTGATAACCGCCGCCAACCGTGAGATATTTGTTGACTTTTTTGGTGATCATTCCGCCGATTCTCGCATCGGTCGTCGTGCGCGCTTTGTTGCCAAACCTGCCAAACACCCAAATCACCGCATTCCAATCTTTCTTTTTGTTTAACGGAATAATGAACTGTGTGTCATTCCAAATCTGAAAATCGGTATCATACCTTATTTGCGCAAAAGCATTTGCCGTAAGAAACAGACCTAAACAAACTGACAAAAGAATTTTCCTGAACATAGTTTTTACTCTCCCGCACAAATTAAAAAGACCTCTCGCAAAATTTGCCATAGCAAAACTTTACGAAAGGTCTTGATACTTTTTCGATGAGCCGGATCGCTTTCACGATCGTATTGACGAACTCATCAAACCACACGGGCTATCTACTCCCCTTTCAGAGCAACTATGGTGAATATACTGAATCTTTACTTTTTAGTCAAGATAGTAGATGATTTTTCCCATCATCAGTACGCTAAATTGATCCTTTGGCATTATTTAGCGGCGCATACAGCTTGCCTAGATCCGGTAAATCGTCAAAAAACAAACCCTCGCCGACCGGCTGAATTGATTTCAAGACCAGATCGCTCCAACTTTTATCCGCCAGATTTTCAATTACCCAACCGATCAGATATTGCTGCGCCAGACATCCGCCGGCGGTTGCGACACGTCCTTGCGCGACAAACGGTTTTTCGACGATCTCAACGCCGAAACTTTCCAAAAGCGTTTTCGTGGTCGGATAGGTCGTCGCGGTTTTGCCTTCTAAAAGTCCAAGCTTTGCCAATATCGCCGAACCTGAACAAATCGAACCGATCAACTGTTTTTCGGCGTTCAATTTGAAACGATTCAACCAATTTTCGTCAACAATTCGCTCGCGTGTTCCGTAGCCGCTGACGAACAGGACAGCATCCGCTTCGTTGGCTTCTTCGATCCGGCCGTGCGTTTTAACCGCGATATTGGTCGCGGAAATGTGCGCGTCTTTTTCGCCCAAGATCCTGACTTCCCAATTTTCGAGACGGACGCGGCCGAGCAGATCCCACATCAGCCACAGATCGAGGTCGGTAAATTTGTCGAAAATAACGATCGCAATTTTCATAATTTTATTAAACGTGGAGAGCGCCGAGTTCGCTGAGATTTTTTACAAATTATTATAAATTCTCTGCGTCCGCCGCGAACTCGGCGTTGAATCTAAACAAAAATCTCACCTTTCAAATAAAGCGTCGCGTTGCCGCCGATCTTTACGCGCTCGCCCACAAGTTCACAAAACAATTCGCCGCCGCGAGCCGAAACTTGTCTGGCATAAAGTTTGGTTTTGCCCAATTTTTCAGCCCAATATGGAATCAAATTGCAATGAGCCGAACCCGTTACGGGATCTTCAAAAACACCGACTTCGGGCGCGAAAAAGCGTGAAACAAAATCCGACGTTTCGCCTTTTGCCGTGACGATGACGGCGTGTGTCGGAATTTTCAACAATTCTGTAAAATTCGGCTTGATGTCCAAAACTTCCTGTTCGGTTTCATAAACTAAAAAGTAATCGCGCGATTTCAGAATTTCCTTTGGCACTTTACCGATGGCTTCAATTAAACCTTGCGGCGTTTCGCACGCGACCGGCGGACGCGACGGAAAATCCAACATCAACAGATCGCCTTCTTTTTCGACCGTCAAGAGTCCGCTTTTCGTCTGAAATTTCAAAACTTTTTCGTTTGAACCGAAAATTTCAAAGATCACAAAAGCGCTTGCCAGCGTCGCGTGTCCACAAAGGTCAATTTCAAATGTCGGCGTGAACCAACGCAGTTCGTAGAGATCTTCCTTTTTAACGAAAAACGCTGTTTCCGACAGATTGTTTTCGAGCGCGATCCGCTGCATCAATTCGGCATCAAGCCAACTCTCAAGCGGACAAACCGCCGCCGGATTTCCCTTAAAAACTTCCTTTGCAAATGCGTCAACCTGATAGATCGTTAGTTTCATTTGTTTCAAAATCCTGTATTTTTAACTATTGCATAATATAAAGGCATTCCGACCGTGATATTAAAGGGAAATGTCACGCCCAAAGCCATCGGAATGTAAAGACCCGGATCGGCTTTCGGTGCCGCCAGTCGCATCGCGGCGGGAACGGCAATATACGACGCGCTCGCCGCTAAAATTGCGAAAATAAAACGGTTGCCGACATTTTGGGTTATCAATCCGCTGACCAAAGCCGCGAGACAACCGTTGATCGCCGGAATCAGGATCGCAAAACCGGTCACAAACCAGCCGTATTTTCTGAACGCCGCAAATCTTCGTGCCGTGACCATTCCCATTTCAAGTAAAAAGATCGCCAGAAAGCCTTTAAAAATATCGGTCGTAAAAGGTTTGATACCTTCCGCCTGTTTCGTGTCGGCGATCAATCCGATCACCAAACTGCCCAAGATCATCAACACGCTGCCGTTGGTGAATGAATGCTGGATGATGTTTTTTAAGTTTCCGCCTTCGGATTCTTTGTCGTAGCGCATCATCAGGATCACGCCGACGATGATCGCGGGCGATTCCATCAGCGCCATCACGGCGACCATTTCGCCGCCGAACGCAATTTTCTGAGATTCCAAAAAGCCGGTTGCCGCGACAAATGTGACCGCGCTGACCGAACCGTATGCCGCGGCGACCGCCGCCGCATCGCTGATGCTGAGCTTTCGTTTCAGAATAAAAAACGTATAAAGCGGAATCAGCGACGCGATCAAGAGACCAAAAATTAGTGAATAAAATATCTCAACAGTAAACGGGCTGTGGGCAAGTTCCTGGCCGCCTTTGAAACCGATCGCAAAGAGCAGATAAAGCGAAATGAATTTGACGCTGCCCGCCGGAATTTCGAGATCGCTTTTGACGATCGCGGCAAAAATCCCGAGAACAAAAAACAACAAGGTCGGATTCGTCAGATTCGATATTAAAATTTGAAAATCCATCGCTATGGTTAATCTATGACCGTCGCGATCGCCTGAATCTCGATCTTCGTCCCGAAATGCAAATCTTTCACGGGAACGATCGCCCGCGCCGGTTTATGTTTGCCCAAAACGCGCGCGTAAACCGCGTTCACCTTGTCCCAAAGTTCCATCTCCGAAACGTAGATCGTGAACTGCAAAACGTGATCCAGATCGCTGCCCGCCGCTTTCAAAATATCTTCGACATTCCGCAAAGCAAGCTCGGTCTGCGCTTCGATCGCGCCCGTTTCGACTTCGCCCGTCACCGCATCGCGGGGAAGCTGCCCCGACACAAAAATTAAGCCGTTATGCACAACGGCTGAAGAATAATGCCCGGCGGGCGCGGGCGCGCCTTGTAATTTGATTTTATTCACCTCAAATTCTCCAAAATCTTTTCGATTTGCTTTTTTAAAACCGGCAAATCGTTCTGCGTCGTGTCCCAGACAATATCAAAATCAATCGAAAAATAGCTGTGAATCAAATGATTTCGCGTCCCGCTGATTTTGTTCCAAGCAACTTGCGGATTTGCGCTTTGTAAATCTCTTGTCAAATTAGCAACCGATTCGCCGATTACCGCAAGCTGCCAAACAACCGCCGACAAAGTTTTTTCGTCTTACCTGAAAGCATTTTCGTCAAAGCCTTGAAGACAATTTTCGATTTTGCCAATGGCTTCAAGAATATGTCGAAGTCGTTGCCGGTTGTCGGGTTTTGTCATAAATAACTTTCAAGTCGTGAAAAACGCTTTCACGTATATATTTGCCGATCATCTTGTCGGTCGCCAAATCAATTTTTCTTCCTAACGCCAATTCAAATTCCTGTTCAATGCCGACAAAATCAAACAAACCAATCGGCTTGGAAAATCGCACGAGCAAATCGATATCGCTCGTTTCCGTTGCTTCGCCGCGTGCAAACGAACCGAAAACGGCACAAAATTCAATATCATTGCGCTTGCAAATTTCGACAATTTTTTCCTTTTCGGCTGACGCTAAATTCATAAATTTTGTCGCCAACGGCGACTGACAAGATAGCTTAGGGTGAAACCCTACGAATGTTGTAAAACGAAATTCCGTCGCTGAAGGCGACGAACATCTTTACGGTTGTTGTTCGACACTTTCAGTGTCGCGTCATTTGTTATCAATTGTCGTAGGGTTTCACCCTACGCTATTATATTTGTCGCCTTCAGCGACTTAAATTCTTTCGCCGTTTTCCAAACGATCGGCAATCACTCGCAAAGCCAATGTTTTAAATTTTGTAAT
>JANLTD010001117.1:0-2425 GCA_031362765.1 Acidobacteriota bacterium
CCGCCGCCGAGTCCCGGTGGACAATGAAGGGGCCCCCGGCGAACGCGATCGTCGCTGACGCGACCGTCACACTAACTAATAAAGAAACGAATCAATCGCAGCAAACAAAAACGAGCGACGGCGGTTTTTATCGTTTTTCGGGACTTGCGCCCGGTTTATACACGGTCGCGGTCGAAAAAGAAAACTTTAAAAAACAGGTGGTCGAAGGTGTGACGATCAACGCCGAAACTTTGGAAGGCGTTAATATCGCGTTGCAAGCCGGCGGAATTTCGGAAACGGTCACGGTGACGGCGGAAACCGCACCGCTTGAAACGGAAGATGCGAACATCAGAAAAACCATCACAACGGCAGAGGTTTTAAGCTTGCCGCAAAACGGGCGCAATCCGTATGAACTTGCCCGACTAACGCCGGGAATTTTCGGTACCGGAGCGAGAAGTGCCGACGGCTCGGGAACACTTTTGCCGAACACCAGCGGACCGGGCGGATCGAGCAATTCCATTTTCGCGACTGAAGACCGCCAGCCAATTTCGGCGAATGGTCAGCGCGTCTCGTCAAACAATTATCAAATTGACGGATCGAGCGTCAACAGCCAAACGTGGGGCGGCGGCGCGGTCATCACGCCGACACAGGAAAGTGTCAAAGAAGTTCAGATAACTTCAAGCACTTATTCGGCTGAGGACGGACGCAACAGCGGCGCGCAGATCAAGGTCGTTTCGCAAAACGGAACCAATCAATGGCGCGGCAGTGCTTTTTACAAAATCAACGACCCGGTGCTCAATGCCTTTAATCAGCTACCTCGAAATATCGGCGGCGGACCGGCGCGCGTCGAGCAAAAATATAAATCCTTTGGCGGCAGCTTCGGCGGAAAGATCATCAAAGACCGTCTGTTTTTCTTCTTTGCATACGAAGGGTTGAGAAACAAATCAGACAACACATATACCGGATTTGTCGAGACGGCGGCGTATCGGCAAGCAGTCATTGCCGGTCGTGCAAACACACTCACGGCGCGAATTTTGGGCGGCACCGGCGCAGCACCCCGAATTGTTTCGGTACTTACTTCGACTTGCGCGGAATTGAGCGGCGATGTGAGGAATGGCTGCGCGGTCGTCGGCAACGGTTTAGACCTCGGCAGAATAACCGGAGCTTACGGAACTTACGTTCAATTTTTTAATACGGGCGGCGCACCGACCGGCGGCGGTTTGGACGGAATCGCCGATCTGCAAAAAGTGCTGTTGGCTAATTCGAGATCATTCAAAGGCAATCAATATAATACGCGGATTGATTTCGATGCCACTTCAAAAGATCAATTTACCGTTTCATCGTATATTGTCCCGAACACGGCAACGAACTCTGATCCCGGTGCGCAGAGTCGTCCGATGGCGGATATTACTTCAAAGCGTTTGAGCTACGCAGTAGGTTTTATCTATCGGCGAACGATTTCGTCAAAAATGCTCAACGAAGCACGATTTAATATCACGCGTTGGGGCTTTGATGAAACCAAAACAAACCCGAACTCCGATTTTGGTCTTCCGCGCATCGAAATCGAATCGCTCGGCGGCGACCGCCTGCGATACGGCGCACAATACGGAACCAACACGCCCGGCGTGATCAATGAAAGACAATTTGAATTTCGTGACATTTTTACATACGTCTTTGGAAATCAAGCATTAAAGATCGGCGGTGAAATTCGCCGCGATTTGAACAGCAACGGCGAAGTCGGCGGCGCGCGTCCGCTCTATTCATTCAAGGGTTTGTGGAATTTCGCCAACGGAACTCCGATCTTCGAGCAAATCGTTGCCGATCAGCAAGGAAAACCGACCGCCAATAATACGAAATTCCACACCGGAGATTTGGGGTTTTTCGTGCAGGACGATTGGAAGTTCCGACCGAATCTAACATTGAATATGGGTCTGCGGTGGGACTATTTTTCACCGATCACTGCCGATAGCGGAGTGCTTGGAAATCTGCTTTTGGGCCCGACCGGCGGTCTCGTCGGTGCAAAGATCTCGACCCGGAAAAATATCACGAACAATAATTTTAAAAATTTTTCGCCGCAGCTCGGATTTGCTTATAGCCCGAATTGGCTCGGTGAAAACAAACTCGTCATTCGCGGCGGCGGCGGAATCGGTTATGACCGTTTGCCGGATGCACTGCTCGCAAATGCCCGCCGAAACCCGCCGAACGGGAATAACTTCGGTATTTGCTGCGGCACCAATGGAACGTCGGACGGGTTTGGAACGCCTTTTGTTGACGGACAGATTACTTATGTTTCAAGCAGTACCGGCATTCTTGGTTACCCGGCGAATCCGTTGATCGGCGGCGGGACAAATCCGACATCGGGTTTACCGAATATCGGAGCAATTGAAATTTACGGATCGCCGCGCGATCTGCCCAACGCGACCGTTTACAGATATTCGCTTGAAGG
>JANLTD010001142.1:0-1952 GCA_031362765.1 Acidobacteriota bacterium
GGCGTAATGAATAGTATTCAAGCGGGAAATTATGCGACTGATTATCCTGTTCAAGGCGACTACAACGGTGACGGAAAAACCGATATTGCCGTTTGGCGTAAACCTGGTTCAACATCCACCGTGCCAAGTTCGTTTTGGGTCAGACAAGATGACGGCAGCTATCAAGTTGTTGTTTGGGGTAATGGTTTGGATTCATCTGTCGGCAGCGTCAGGGCAAATTAAGCGTGTCTGATTTCTAAGGCGGCAAGACTTATTTCTCACCTCAAAACAGAAAAAAGGCTTCCCGGTTTCGCGACCGGGAAGCCTTTTTTGTTTACTCAGCCAAACTATGGCACAAAAGCGTTTGGAACAGGCCGGTCGCCGTTGCTGCCGAATTGGACGATAATTTTGCGTTATTGGTGGGAAACGGACCTTTTTAACGTTTTTGGCAAAGAAACAAATACGGCAAGCCCGAGACTTGCCGTAAGTTATTGATGTGGTGGAGATGAGGAGGCTCGAACTCCTGACCTCGACATTGCGAACGTCGCGCTCTGCCAAACTGAGCTACATCCCCACGTGTGATTTCAAATTTCAGATCTGAGATTTCAGATCAGCAAAAACAAATTAACTTAAATAATTTTAAGCGTCAAGTTTTACTGCACGGTTGCCCCCAGAAGTGAACCTTTCGGGTCCGACGCATACGCATATCCGTCCTCGAATTTACCGATGATACCGTGAAAAACGATGTCGTCAGCCTGCAGAACGACGACGACATCGCCGGGGCTGTAGAGTTTTGCGTCAATCGGAAATTTGATGACGGTCGCGTTGCCGTTGTCTTGCGAAACAACGTCGTATTCAAAGGTGTCAGCATTAAAGCTGAGCGTCTGGCAAAATGATACTTCCATACTTTTAAGTCCAAAGTCTTTTGGAATTTTTGATTTTAACTTTTTGAAAGCGTAAAGTCCAAAGCGATCGCGTCATGATCGGAAAGCGGCGTGTTGTTTTCGTCCTTCAGATCGCCGATCGTCTGCGGTTTTCCAGCAATTTCGATGCCTTTTCCGGCGAACCAATCCAATCTTCCCGAAACGCGCCCGCCGACGCGACGTGCCGCCCAAAAGATAAACGGGAAACACCATTTGGGAACCCAATCGCCTAAATTCGTGTTTTTTTCGATGCTTTCAATATCGTAATGGAGCGATCCCGCGCCTAATTCGTTAAACTTTTTATATTCAAATCCGCGCCGTTCGATCTCGCCGAACAAATGTTTCTCAAAATGGCGGTCGGGATGCGGCAGATGGTTTTTGACAACATTTTTGACACCCATCATCACGCGCCAAAAATATCCGGCGATCGCGTGATTCGCGCTTTGTGCATTGTAGGTCGTGGTGTTCCAATCGCCGCCCAAAATTGTCGGTAGTTTCGGCAATTTATCGAGCGCGTCGAGAATAATTTTCATTTGCAAATGCCGATGTTTGCGCGAAGAATGCGCGTCGAGATGAATCGTTACAGCGCGAAATTCGCCCGCCGGATGTTCGATGTCGGAGACAAGTGCGCGGAGATAACCAAGCCGTTTTTCCTTGCCCCACATCTTATCTTTGCCGTTCGGAAGCGCAACGGCGTGGACGTTTTTCATCGGAAATTTTGAGAACATCGCAAGTCCGTGAATCGAAACCGTGTTTTCGCCTTCGGCAAATTCTTCAACGCCGCTTCCCTTTTGCAAAGCGATATAAACGGGCGCAAAAGCGTAATTTAATTTCAACTCTTGAGCCAAATCCTGCGCGACAAACCGATTTCCGCTTCGCGCCATTCCGTAATCGAGTTCGGTCAAAAGAAGCAAATCTTTATCTTTTAAATCCGCGTGATTTTTCAACGCATCAACAATTCCCTCAAAACGATTTCCGCGTTCAATGTTCCACGCCAACGCGGAAATTGATTTGGGATTTGGGATTTGGGATTTGGGATTTTCGGAAGAA
>JANLTD010000615.1:0-3199 GCA_031362765.1 Acidobacteriota bacterium
ATTCCAAAATTTGAAAATGATACGCCTGTGAACCAAATAAATGCACCAATTCCGACAATAGCTTTCAAAGCGATTTTAACAACTGTCAAAACAGTCGCGATATATCCGCTCAAAACAACCGAAGCGCAATTTATCGTCGTGAAAATAATGATCAACATCACGGCGACAATTTGAAGCGAGGTCAGCTCATATTGATAACCGAAAATATCTGTCTGAAACAATGTCTGTTTGAGCTTGCCGTCGAGAAAATCATTCATTCCGATCGCAAAAACAACCGCCACTGATGCCTGCGCGCCGGTTTTTCCGACAAAGATCAGCATCCAGCCGTAAAGAAAACTCGACAGCCTTCCGTATGCGTCACGCAAAAAAACATATTCGCCGCCGGCTTCGGGTTTCATCGCCGAAAGCTCAGCATAGGTCAATGCGCCCGCCAGTGAAAGAAGTCCGGCGGCGACCCACGCGATCAAAACCCAGGTCGGGCTGCCGACATTACAAGTCATTACCCGCGCCTTCAAAAAAACGCCTGTGCCGATGACATTTCCGATAATAATTGAAACCGCTGCCAGTAGTCCGAGACCGCGAATCAACGTAATTGTCTGTTTTTGCATATTTTTTACTCGGAAGAGTTTATTTCGTTAAAAATTTTTGTTGTATTTTACGCTTTCCGTAAATTATTATTTTAATTGGCAGAACAGATTCTTCCCAAAAAGACTTTTCAACAAGTTCTTCAAGAATTTACCACAAAAAACTCAACATCTTCGATAATTATGTCTTATAAAGTTGTCTTGCTCGACCGAAAAGAGCTTAAACATTTGTCGCTACCGGAAGTTAAAGAACTATTTTTCGGGCGTCAGATAAACCAATCCTCGCTGATATCGTCTGATGAAAATCCGCAATGGCAAATGCTCAAACGCGCCGTTGACGTATCGCAATGGATACCTGCAAATGTTCCACAAACTCCGCCGCCATTTAAGGAACAAAACGCCTTTCAACCTCAAAACAATCCATTTGAACAACCAAATCAAGCGCAATCGGACGCATTTCAGTCTCAATCAAATCATCTTAAGCCGCCAAATCCCGCAAATCAACAAATTATTTTTGATCAATTTCCGCCTCATCAGAACGCGTCGCCAAACAAGAATTTCGCGCAAAATACTTCAAACGGTTATTCACAAAATAATCAAAGCGAAACTTATTATCAAGCCGAAACCGGCCAAAGCCAATATAACTTTCAAAATAATCAAAAAAAGTTTGCTCCGAGCAATTACAATAATCAGCCGAATACCAACAATTTTTCGCAGTCAAACAACTTTTCGCCAAGAACCGATTATGCGATCAACGATCGCAACGGTTTGCGGCCGGCGGCCGTATTTCTGGTGATCAACTCGCTTTTTAATATTTTTTTCGTGGCGTTGACAAATCTAACATCAACTACTGCTTCAACGCAATCAAGCAGTTATAACAGCGGTCGCTATACCGGATTCATCGTCCCGATGATCATTGATCTTCTGTTAGCGATCAAACTTTGGACAAATGACGATTCGGATTCAGCCCGAAAATGGGTTTTGGCACGCACTTATTTCGGCTTTCTGATTTTCGGAATAATCGTCCCTATTTTTTCTGCCGGAACAAACGGAATTGCGGTTAGTGTTATTACTTTTGGTGCTTATTTCGCGCTGTTCATTAGTGTTTTACTAGTTCTGCACGGCAAACAGGGACCTTCGCCGACCCGTGTAATGGTTCGGGTCGGAACGTTTGCTGTCTTTTTTCTGATGATGACCGGGACGTTAGGGCTTGCTTCAATCTCGCTGATTGCGCCGAATGTTGCCAAAATGGATCTTGCGAAAGGACAGTTCGAGAAATACAAGATCGAAGGTAAGGAGTTTGAAGATAAAACGACAGGTGCGAAAGTCGTTCTGCCGGAAGGCTGGACAATGCTTGATTTGAACAATCCGATCATACATACGCCGGAAGCGCGAATGATCGCGGTTGATAATCCAGGCAATCGGCTGACGATGCTCGAAGTCGTGCCGGTTCCGGCCAATCTCGACCTGAAACAGGCGAATTCAGCTTATGTTCTCGATCAATTGGCGAATGGTGTTGTAGAATCTTTGAAAAAAGAAGCCGAAAGCGGGGGAATTTTCAAGAAAACTTCGTTCAGAGAAGTCGCCCGCCTGAACATTTATATCGGAAAACATCCGGCGAGACTCATTGTTTTTGACAAGACCGAAGACGGCGAGAAAATAAAGGGCCATCTGATAATTACTTTTGATGAACTGACATTTTATGTCCTCCATTCGTGGTGTCCGGCAGCCGAATACGATACCGCTCAAAACGATTTTACTTTTTTCGAGAAAAATTTTGTTGTTCCCGAGAAAATAAATTCACCTTTTACACAATCGGCTGATAACGACAAGAATAAATCGAATCCCAGAATGAATTATTAAAACCGGTTTGCCCACGAAACACAAGAAAGAAACGAAAAAAAACCAAAAACAACTTTTCTTTTTTTTATAGCCTAGCGTTCAGTCAAGGCTGAATTGACTGGATGAGAAAGCGCCGGTTAGCGACTTGCTAAGGTTTTAGCCGCTCGCGACCGCTCGGGGTTCTGACAGGTTGCCGTCAATTCAACCTTGACTGAAGTATGAAAATAAATTGATTTTTTTCTTTTTTTCGTTTCTTTCGTGTGTTTCGCAGGCAAATTTCTTCGCTTTTCCGGTGTGGCTTTGCGGTCGCTTCGTGTGATAACATTTTCGCTTTGTGACATACGCGAAAAGATTACTAAAACACCAATTACCGGCTGACGAAATTGTCAAAAGACTGCTTTTTATTTCCGAAAAGGAGCAGGTTTGCCTGCTCGACAGCTGCGGCGTTTCACATCTCGGGTCACATCTTTTGATCGGCGGCATAGTTCCGCTCGAAACTTTTGAGATCACTGACGATAATCCTGCAAAAACGCTAAAATTTCTCGACGATAAACTCGAAATTGAAAATACATTTGCGATCTTTACAATATCTTATGATTTCGGTTTGAAGCTCGAAAATATTAAAGGCCGAAAAAAAGAATTTGCCTGTTTTAATGAACCCGACGTTTTTGTTGCGCTGTTCGATTCCCTGCTGATCTTTGATTACAACTCCAACGAAAGCTATTTGATCGGCAACAAAAACCGTTTTGATGAATTAGAATCGCTTCTTTCTT
>JANLTD010001215.1:0-6886 GCA_031362765.1 Acidobacteriota bacterium
CAACGTCAACATCATCGGCACTCCAAATTTTAACTCCAATTACCGAGTCATTTCGGGCGAAGATACAAACCGCATTTTCCGTCTGTATAACGCCACCGTGAATATTTCGGGATTGTCGCTGGCAAACGGACATGCAAACGGAGGAGGTTTCGGCGGCGCGATTTTGGCGGAAAATAACAGCAATCTAACGCTCGACCGAGTGATTGTCAGAAACAATTTTGCAACGGCTTACGGCGCGGCACATTTGAGCGGCGGAACACACCGCATCATCAATTCGACCATCAACAATAATTCGGCAAACACCGGACTCGCCCTCAGCGTCAGCGGCACGCTGAATATGGCAAACACGACCGTCAGCGGCAATTTAGACGCGGACGGCGGCACGGGAATCGGCGCGATTTACGTTACGGGAACGGCAAATATCCGCAATTCGACGATCGCTTTTAACCGCACGAGCGGCGGCACGGGCGGCGGAATATTTTCAGCCGGAACACTCAATATCGGCAACAGCATTGTCGCCAACAATATTGCTGCCGTTTCGCCCGATATTCATCTTAGTTCAGGCACAATGACATCAGTCGGCGGAAATCTAATTTCAAATTCGAGCGGATTTCCTGCCGGAACATTTAATCAGACAAACGACCAAACAAGCGTTGACCCGATGCTTTCCGCGCTTGCGGATAACGGCGGAATTGTGCCGACACACGCTTTGCTGCCAATTAGTTCCGCGCTTGATTCGGGTATTAACGGAAACGCTGCTGACCCGTTTGATGGTTCGTTCTTGACAACCGACGGACGTAGCTCAATTTTTGCCCGAATCGTCAATACAACGGTTGACAAAGGCGCATTTGAATCGCTGATACCTTCGGCGGCAAGCGTTTCGGTTTCGGGTAGAGTTCTATCGCCCGGAGGCAGCGGCGTTTCGCGAGCGATTGTTTATCTGACCGTTCAACAAGGCACGACGCGCACCGTTCTTTCAAACAGTTTCGGCTATTTTCGTTTTAGAGAAGTCGAAGTCGGGCAGACTTATATTATCAGTGTCGTTTCCAAAAAATATCAGTTCATGCCGCAAGTTATAGCGGTTACCGAGGAAATCAGCGAACTGAATTTTACGGCTCAGGAATAGGTTGATAACTGAGTAGGCTCAATTAAAAAACGTAACCTTGAAGTAGGTTTAAGAAATGTGACGTTGAAAAAAACTCACATTTCTTTTTTTGAAAATAATTTTTTCTAATGACAGTTTTTCGGGTATTCTAACGCATTAATAAGTGAAAGGCGAAAAATCGCCGAAGTTGAAGGAGAAAAAACTATGGGATTGGAACATATAAAGAATTCCCCTGTATCACAGGGAGAAAACCAAAATGATTGTTGGGCGGCGAGTCTGTCGTGGTGGCTGAAAGCCGTTTTTAATCGTGATCTCAGTGTCAGCGATCTGATTTACGATTACGAAGAAGTGATAAATTGGGAAGAAGGGGAAAATGAGGGTGCCTTGACCGAAAAAGGAATGTATCGCTTACTTCACGATCAACGGTGGCATCTTCATTACGACCAGAAGAAAAATGATAAGGTTACTATTGAATATTTAGAAGGCTTATTGGCGCGGAGTCCGGTGATGGTCGCCTACTACGAACCGAAGGTCAAAGGCTATCATATGAACGTGATCGTCGCCGGTGCCGGGCTGGGCGATGTCGCCAGCGGTCTGGTTGTGATGGATCCGAATTATCAGTCTTTTCAAATCAGAAATTTGAAGTATTACAAAAGCTATTATTCAAGCATTTATTTTATTTACAAGGCTTCGTTGGGATCGGCACCGACCTACGCATATGAGTAAAATCATTGTTCCTGCCCCACGAACAAGAAGCGCAGTCTGGGAAATTTCAAAAATGCGCTTCTTGTCGCTTCAGATCGGCTTCGATAAAGCGCGTGCGCGCCTTTTCGCTGAAAAGGAGTTCACGGCTGTAAAACTTTAAGGGATAGTTCTTATCGAACTTGGCGATCAGTTCATTTCCGATCTCAGGTATCGAAAAGTTGGCTTTTGAGTTTCTGAAATCGTCAACGGTGCGCAGCCAGAAAACTGTTAACGTCTCGTGATACGGCATTTCTTTCGATAGATCAACGCCGAATGATTTTAATAGATTGAAAATTCCGCTGCGCATTTTCTCTAAAGCCGTTTCAAAATCGTGTCGCGAAAGATAAAAAAGCGCAACGATCAAATGTTCGGCGTGGCGCCAATCTTTCTCGGCAATTGTGCCGGCTTCAAACGATTCGACGAGCGAAATAATTTCGTTTTCATTATTGTAAATTCTCATAAATTACTCCAAAAAAATAACGGAGCGAAAAGGATTTAACCTGTTTCGCTCCGTGTTTGTTTGAGTTTGTATATTAACTCAATTCTGATATTTTTGCCAATTGATAATGCTTGATGAATTGGTTTTTTTTAGCGGGCAGATGATTCATTATCGCATCATCGGGTTGTATAGTTTTAAAAATAGAATCAGTAAATTCAATTTGGGATTTTAGATTTTAGCGGAGTCTCAAACAACTCAAAACCCAGATTTCCACCTAAATTCAGAGTTTTGCTTGACAAAAAATCCGACATCCGAAATTTGAATCTACTGATATTAATAGATTTGTTATGTATCGTATCGCACAGACCAACCTTTTCAAATTGAATAACATTAATTTAAGCCTAAATCAATCTTTGAAAAATCAGCATATTGCTTTAAATGGAGGCAAGGTTACTAGTGAAAAACATTGAAGAAATCAACAGCGCACAAATAATGTCTCGATCAACCGCAAATATTGAACTTGATAATGAGAGCGCAAACAACTCTCCGGCAAGATTTTACTCAATAAATAGCTTAACCGAACCGGCAGAGATATTGATGGGGTTAATCTTGCCAATGGTGGCTAATCGGCTTAAGAACCACCGGGAGATAATGAAATTAAAAGGGAGTAATACAAACATGATTGACAACAAACAAGCCCGGGATGAGGCACATGGAACAACAAACTACGAAAACAATAAAATCTACAAATCTGTTGATTTCCATAATTAACTTGGCAATAATTCAACCTTTTGCAACAGAATAGTCATTCCTTCAAACATAGAAAATAAACAAAATGAATAATAACAACAGAAAAGCCTATCTGATAGGCGGGGGCATCGGGTCTTTAGCGGCGGCGGCATTTATGATTCGTGACGGCGGCATGTCGGGCGCAAATATCACGATCTTTGAAGCTCTGCACTTGTTGGGCGGAAGTCTTGATGCAGTAAAAAAACAAGATGGGTATTCATTACGCGGCGGACGTATGTTAACAACCGATAATTATGAATGCACCTGGGGATTATTTAAGTCCATTCCGTCACTTGAAAATCCCGGTAAATCCGTTTTTGACGAAACCGTGGAGTTTAACGAAAAAATCAAAGCCCATTCACAAGCAAGATTAGTTGATAGGAATCGGGTAATTCTTGATGTAACCTCAATGGGGTTTTCAATGAACGACCGAATCGAGCTCTACAAACTTTCAGCGGCGAGCGAAGAAACATTGGGAACAAGCTGCATTAACGACTGGCTTTCGCCCGAGTTTTTCAAAAACAAATTTTGGTATATGTGGGCAACGACTTTTGCTTTTCAGCCGTGGCATAGTGCCGTCGAATTCAAGCGTTATCTGCATCGTTTTATGAAAGAATTTACGCGGATCGAAACCCTCGCCGGAGTTAAAAGGACAATCTATAATCAATTTGATTCATTGGTTCGCCCACTTATAAATTGGCTTGAAGCTCAAAACGTAAATTTTCTGACGGACTGTACGGTTACGGACATTGAGATCAAAACTGAAAACGGAAAAATTGCAGTCAATTCAATCACTTATGACCAATCCGGCAAGAACGAAACCGTTTCAGTCGGTGAAGATGATCTGGTCTTTTTCCAGAACGGTTCGATGACCGATGCTTCCAGTCTCGGCTCCACGACATCAGCCCCAAAGCATCTAACAAAAGCCGATAGCGGCGGCTGGTCTCTTTGGGAAAAACTGGCAGCGGGTCGTCCTGAATTTGGTAAACCAGGCGTTTTTAATTCGAGCATTCCCGAATCTTATTGGGAATCATTTACCGTGACTCTCAGGGACACTGCATTCTTCGATCAAATGGAAGCCTTTTCAGGAAACAAACCAGGCACGGGCGGGCTTGTTACCTTCAAAGATTCCAACTGGTTTATGTCGTTTGTTTTGCCGCATCAACCCCATTTTGTGAATCAACCTGGTGATATTCAGGTGTTCTGGGGCTATTCCCTGCATCCGGACAGAGTTGGCAACTTCATTAACAAAACAATGTCGGAATGCACCGGCGAGGAAATTCTCCGGGAGCTCTGCGGACATCTAAATTTTGATTTTGATACAACATTTGCCAATGTCGAATGCATTCCGTGCCGAATGCCGTATATCACGAGTATGTTTATGCCTCGCGCACACGATGACCGACCATTACCGGTGCCGAAAAACTCAAAAAATCTGGCGTTTGTAAGTCAGTTTGTAGAGATCCCGGAAGATGTCGTTTTCACGGTTGAATATTCGGTTCGCGTTGCACAGATGGCGGTTTACGAGTTTCTCAAAATTGAGAAAGAAATTCCGCCGATCCTGCATCACGATAAATCATTAAAAGTGAATTTCGATGCTGTAATTAAGGCATTTCAATAATGAATAGCGTTAAAACAGAAGTAGCAATTGGAATACAAAGGAAAATAAAATGGAAGCCGTCAAAATTCGTGAAAATGGCAAAGTAAAAGTAAAAACATCGCCATCACCCATTGTGGTTATTCCCGACGAAATTGAAATTCAAACTGAGCCGAAAGATTCTAAAAACTCAAAAAAATTGCTTATCAGAATAAGTTTTTTATCAGTTGTTGGGTTAATTGGTTTGTCAATTTTCTGGTATTATTCGCGCCCGACCAAAGTTGATTTAATTCAACCAAAACTGGCAAATATTACGGAAACCATCACGAGCAGCGGGAGAGTCGGCGGAATTACGGAAACAAATGTCGGCTCGCAATCGCAGGGAATTGTCCAGCAATTATTTGTTGCAGAAGGCTCGCAAGTTGTGCGCGGGCAACCGCTTGCGATAATCAAAAACGATGTTGCCGAAGCCCAGGTTTTGCAAGCTCAAGCCGCCTTAAATACTGCACAATCACAACTTCAACAAGTTTCGCGCGGCTCGCTGGCTTCCGATATTGATGCCGTGATGGAACAAGTCCGGCAGGCTCAGGCACAAGTCGAACAGCAAAATGCGGCGATTGTTCAGGCACAGAAAAATGTCTTGCAAACCCGGGCGCTTTTAGCTCAATTTGAAGCGGAACGCGATTTGGATAAAAAAGAACTTGCCCGTAGCTCGAGCTTGGTAAAGGACGGTGTTATTTCACGGTCAGAATATGACAAATCGCTGACAACATTTCGGGTCGCCGAAAAAAAAGTTACCGCTCAACAACAAGGTATTGCGCTGGCTCAATCGGGAGTTAGATCGGCTCAGGCAGGGTTGAAATCTGCACAAGCAAACGTCCGCACTCAGCAAGCGCGACTGAGAACAATTCAATTGGGTGCCAGACCTGAAGATGTTTCTGTTGCCAAACAACGAATTGCCGAAGCCGAAAAAGCACTAAATGTGGCGCAGGAACAAGCCGCGAATGCAAATGTGATCGCGCCTTTCGCAGGAACCGTCACAAAAATCAATTCCGAATCAGGTCAAACGGTCAGTTCAACAGGCGTTCTGACTTTGGTCAGCGCACAGTTGGAAATTCGGCTGGATGTTGACGAAAGCAATCTTTCATCATTAAAAGTCGGGCAACAAGCCGTCATTTCTTCGGGAGCATTTTCTGATAATAGTTTTGGGGGAGAAGTGTCCGAACTTGGCGCGGCCGTTGACCAAACACGCGGAACTATTGAAATAAAAGTGATTCCAAATCAATCGCCCGAATGGTTGCGCCCGGGGCAAACTGTTGATGTCAATATCATTACGGCCGAAAATGTGTATCGTCTTTTAGCACCGCAGACTGCTTTGGTTCGTTCAGGCGATGACACGGTTGTGTTTATGATCGTTGACGGAAAAGTTGCTCAAAAAGTGGTTGAAACTCGTCCGATTACAAAAGACGGCGTGCCGGTTATCTCTGGTTTAACGGCGGATGACTTCATTATCAGCGATGCAAGTAAAGTAAAACTTGGCGACAAGGTGCAAGCCAAATAAACCGATGAAATCATTTTTCAACCTCTTCATTTCAGACATTATTCCGAGGGCGCGGCGTTTTGAATTTCAAGTTGCGATGCGCCATTTGCTTTCGGGCGGATGGCAAACGCTGATGACAATAAGTGCTGTTACAACAGGGGTTATCATCGTTATTTTTATAACTTGTTTGATTTTTGGGTTGCAGGACAGAATTTCGGCCCTTTTAACCAATGCGATTCCGCACATCACGATCAAAGTCGCTAATCCGACACCTAAAACTTTGGAGGACCCAAAGGATAAATCTCTAACTTCGAGCAAAATCGAACAGCAAGCTCCGCAACTAAAATTGATAGATAATTGGGAACAAATTGTTAGCACAGTTAGCAAAATGCCGAATGTGAAAGCGATTGCTCCGATTGTCACAGGGCAAGGTTTTGCCTCAAAAGGAGCAAATCCAAAAGGCGTTTCGGTGATTGGGGCTGATCCCGTTCTCCAGGATTTGGTGACACCCATTTCTCCCGACTTGATCGCAGGGACATACCAAGGCTTGGGTAGTGATGAAATCGTGATTGATTACCAGCTCGCTAAAGATTTGAATGTTTCGGTCGGAGATAGAATTCGTTTGAACTCAAGTACGGGCGTTTCCGAATCTCTTACCGTGGCAGGTATTTA
>JANLTD010000009.1:0-2160 GCA_031362765.1 Acidobacteriota bacterium
CGTCATTGCGCCAGTGATCGCCGCGCCGAAAATTGTTATGACTTTCCTTGCCCGCGTGGCAGGCAAGACAGGTTTCCGAAATTTCTTTTGAATTTTTGTTCTTGAATGAAATGATCTTTGTTTTGTCGCCGCCGCCTTCGACATGTTCTTTGCCGGGACCGTGACACGATTCACAACCCTGAACCTTGTCTTTCCAGCCGTCCAGGTTGGAGAGCTTGGAATGTTTCGTTTCTGAAAACTCCTTATTCTGGTTTTCGTGACAGCCCGCACAGGTTTCGCTTCCGACGTAATCATCGGGATTTGCATTGGGCAGAACTGTTGATGCGTCCACTTTACTTATCCCGTTCGTTCGAAAGCCGACCGAGAAAATTCCCGAGCCGAGCCAAACAAACAGGGAAAGCGTAAATACGCTTAGTAAAGCTACTTTAACATTCTTCGTTGAAGCCATAATTATTGCCTCCTTTTGTGCCTTTGGTTTGTGTTGATTGAAATAGTTAAATTAAAGACACTATTTGTGCTGTTTTAAGTTTAATTTTCTTTTATGTTAGGCGTCTGTGAGCAGTGTCACCGCGAATTGTGACGGACATCACAAATGATGCGGATTTGAGGTGTTTTTTATTGTCCGCGAGCGAGAAACTGATAAAATTTTTGAATATTTGTGCCGAGCATCTGCAAAAGGCAAAAACAGACTTCCGGCTCGGTTTGCAGAAAGCGAATCAGGTCGCCGCGCTCGATACATTCAAAGAGACACGGCGTCAGGGTTTTGAGGTTTGTTTCGTAAGGCAGATCGGTGATCGCTTCGGTCAAACCTAAAATTTCATCCGGCTCGACCGCCCGAATAAGATTTTTTTCCGGCGGCGTGATATTGGTAAAGAGTTCGGCGTTTCCTTCGCACAGAAAATATATGCAGCACGGCCGTTGTCCTTTTGCAAAAACCAACTCTTCTTTTTTGAATTGTTTTTTTTGTTTGATCGAGCTTAGGAATTGTCCGGTCTGAAGCGACAGATCACAAAACAAACGGTCGGCGAAAAACGCGTTGCCAAAAAAATATTCAGAGATGGTTTGTTCTTCGTTGAGCATTGCCTTGACCTCATTTTTTTGTAAGGCAGATTTATGCTCTCATTCTTAAACCCTTAAAATTAGGACGGGCATCACATAGAAAGGTGACAAACATCACAAAAATTGACTAATTTCAACTAAACACCGACGATCATTTCCAGTTTTTTCTTATCGTGGATGATCAGATCAGAACCTTTTAGCGTAATCAGGTTTCTTTCCCTGAAACTCTTTAAGAGTCTCGAAACGGTTTCGCGCGACGTGCCGATCATTTCGGCGATTTCTTCGTGCGTGTAGGAAATTTTCAGGCGAACACTTCCATTGCTGTTGTTGTTGCCGTTGCGATGTGAATTGCACCAGGCAAGAAAGAGCTTGGCGAGTTTATCGGCGACCGAACTCGATAATCCGAGCGAGCAGATCTGCAAATGCGCCGTTTGATAATTATTGCTGAGTTGTTTGACCGCGCTCAGACAAGCATCGCCATTTTGCTGCAGAAACCGCAGAAAATCGGCTTTTCTGACATAGTTCACCTGACACGGTTCTAAAACTTCGGCGGTCGCTTCATACGCCGAATCGGAAACAACCGCGCTCAAACCCAAAACCTCGCCGGGTTCGGAAATCTGCAGAATGATGATCTTTCCGTCGCGCGAACAGGTTGAGAGTTTGACGCGTCCCTGACACAAAATATAAACACCGCTCGACGGTTGTCCTTCGTTAAAGAGAACCGAACCACGCGGATAGAGATTGGTTATTTTAAGTGATTCGAGATTTTGAAGTGTAGATTGCTGCAAATTGCAAAAAAAACCTCCCGAAGGAATATCGCAATCAACACATTTATGCTGAATTTGTAAATTATTGAGAACTCTCATAGCTCGTGTCATCCGATTTAATCTGCGAAAGAAAATGAAATTGTTTCGCCGTATTTAATCGCCGTAAATATTTGTAAAAATCTATAAGTGCGAAAAACAATTCTAAAAGCCTCATAATTTCGAGAACTTTAACTTGTCAGACCGCAAAATCTGTTCCATTGGTAAAGCCTCGTTAAATGGTGAAATATCTGTTTAAGAAGCTGATTTACCGTGAACTATTTCCCGATTCAGCTAA
>JANLTD010000634.1:0-3367 GCA_031362765.1 Acidobacteriota bacterium
TCTCGCCCGACGTCAATGATCCCGGCTATCGGGAGGTGAGTTTCGATACGCTGACCGCGGTCTATCGCGAACAGGTTTTTTCGATCATTTGGGAATATTACGAAAAAGACACCGTAAAACTCGAACAACTGGCAAAAGAGAAATCAGATGTTCGCGCCGGCTTGGCCAAGTTTTATGCGGCAAAAGAACGTCCGGAAGACAGTTTGCGAATCTGGAACACGCTTTCCGAACCGGACAAAATGCGAAATCAGGATATTGCGCGGCTGATCGCGCAAGCTCTCTATGACAAGCGGTTTTTTCGCTCGTCAATCGAATTTATCCGACAACTCGGGATTGAACCGCAAGCGCAAGCCGAAACCATCCAGAACGGCGGATTTGAATCGCCGATCTCATCTGATGGAAAAGAAGTGTTTTTCGGCTGGAAAATCAGCAAGAAAGAAAAGATCGACATTAATACTGATCCGACCAAAAAAAAGGACGGCAATAAAAGTTTACGCGTCACGCTTAACGGATTTGCAGGTCTGGAATTAAAAAACATACTTCAAATTGTGACCGTTACTCCGAACAAGAAATATCGCCTGAGTTTCGTACTGAAAACCGACAATTTGAAAAGCGCAGGAACACCGACACTTGAAATAGTCAACGCGATGGACGAAAAGATCATCACGGCGAGCGCGGCTTTTCCCGCCGGCACGAACGATTGGTCGCCCGTCACAATTGATTTCACTGCGCCCGAAAGATCGGAGGCAATCGTGATCCGTTTTGACCGTGCCTATTGCGGCGATGCGTGTCCCATCGTCGGAACTTTCTGGGTTGATGATTTTGAGTTGGAAGCTAATTAGTTCCAAGTTCCAAGTTTCAAGTTTCAAGTTAAAAAACAAATCCAACTTGAAACCTGGAACCTGGAACCTGGAACTTGGAACTTGGAACTTGGAAGAAGAATGGCAAAAGACATCGAGAAAACTTTTAGTAGTAAATTAATTTTTGTGCTGCTTTGCGTGTGCCTTGTTTTTACGACGTTGGCATACGGCACGGTGCATCAATCGACCATTGCGCTTTTTTATTTGATGGCGGCGGCAATGATTGCTTTGTGGGCGCTCGATTCGTTGATGACCGGCATTTTGCGATTTAACAAGAGTCTTTTACAGCTTCCGCTGATCGGCACGGTCATTTATGCGCTTATTCAAATAATTCCATTTGGAAGTTTTGCGGAAACAGGCGGCCTTTCCGGTATCGGACGGACGATCTCGCTCGAACCTTTTTGGACGCAGCTGTTTGCGCTTCATTTTCTCGCGTTGTTTTTTATCTTTGCGACTTCTCTGACCTTTCTTGACAGTGCAAATCGCATCCGGAAAATGACGACGCTGATTACGGTTTTCGGGTTTGCTTTTGCCTTTTTTGCGATTCTTCAATGGGTTTTAAGCCCGACCAAAATTTACGGAATTTACGAGGTGCAATTTGCCCAGCCGTTCGGTTCGTTCGTCAATCGGCATAATTTCGCGGCTTATATGGAAATGGCGATCGCTTTGCCGCTCGGGTTGATTTTTTCGGGAACCGTTCAGCGTGATAAGCGTCTGATCTATCTGACGGCGATCGGTTTGATGGGCATTGCTTTGATCTTGAGCGGTTCACGCGGCGGTTTGGTTTCGCTCCTGGCACAAATAGTTTTTATATTGATCGTAACCGCTAAAACGCGCGGCAGCGGTCAAATTGCTTTGAAAATAGGTCTCGCAGTCTTATTGATCGCTGTGATCGTTGGCGGATCGATACTGATCGGCGGTGAATCTTCGTTGACGCGCATTGCCGAAACCTCTCCTTCAAATGATATTTCGACCAATCGGACCCATATCTGGAATGTTACGCTGCAAGTTATCAAAAATAATCTGCCGTTCGGCGCAGGGATCGGTGCGTTTGCTGCCGCTTACACACCCTATGACACCATGAACGGCATTGAACGGGTTGAGCAAGCGCACAACGATTATTTGCAGATCTTAGCCGATGCCGGCATTGTCGGACTTCTTTTAGCCGGATTGTTTATATACGGACTTTTCCGCACCGGTTTGAAAAATATCAAGACCGAGAATATCTTTCGGCGCGGCGTTGCGATTGGCGCATTAGCGGGTTGTTTTGCGATTCTCGTGCATAGTCTTTTCGATTTTGTTTTGCACACGACCGCCGTCACGGTTCTATTTTTAATATCGGCTTCGCTCGTTGTCGTTAGCGGCCGAGTCTTTTCCGACGACGAACAGATCTTTGAAAGGCGCCGCAGCAAAAAAGCCAGCGTCACCTCGATCGAAGAAAAACGCGGCAAGGTGAAAGAGTGAAAACAAACGTCCAAAAAGTGAAAAAGTATTTGTCATTTCAAAAGACAAACTTTTTCACTTTTCTACTTTTTCCCTTTAAGCTTGCGACTCAACCGCTTTTTCCTTTCCGCGGGGACTCAAAGCACTTAAGACATACCAGATAATGCCGTGAGACACGTACAGTCCCGATAAGATCAACAGAACATATTCCGAATAAGTCCACATCAGCATGCCGAGTCCGACAATCAATAAAATAATATAAATATTTGTTCTGCCGGCGCCAACCGTTTTGAAACTCGTATAGCGAAGTGTGCTGACCATCAAAACACCCAGAACGCCCAGCAAAATTATCATCAAAATGCCATAAAATTGCGCATAATTGCCATATGTGCTTAAAGGCATCGGTGCGTAATGAACGATCGCCGCCATCAAACCGGCAGCCGGAGGAATCGGTAAACCGACAAAATTTTTCTTGTCAATCTTGGGTGTTCCTTCAATTAGAACACGCGGTCGGGTGGCTTGAAGATTAAATCTCGCAAGTCGAAACGCGCCGCACATCAGAAACATAAACAGGAGAAATACGCCTAAGGTATGCGTCGAACTTTTCTCGGCAAAAACCGCACCGATTCCCCAACTGTAAATTAAAGCAATCGGAGCAATGCCGAATGTCAAAACGTCTGCCAAGGAATCAAGCTGAACGCCAATTTCGGTTGCCGTGCGCGTCATTCGGGCAACTCGCCCGTCAAGCGTGTCAAACAAGATCGCGAAGCCGATAAAGATACCGGCATAATTAAAATACGAAGCGGCAATTTCAGGAGCCGCCTGAAAACCGCGAATCGAATAAAGGACGGCGAGAAAACCCATCAGGATATTCGCCGCCGTAAAAGCCGTCGGAAACAGGTAAAGTCCTTTTTTTAAGCCTTTATGAGGCGAATTTGTTTCTTCAGTTTCCATAACCAAACTAGAAATTAATCGGATTGCCGCAGAAATGTGTTTAGACCGAATAATAAACACCTGCCGATGCGGTCGTGCAGGTGCTCGGCCACCGCCCAGGCGATGGAGAG
>JANLTD010000057.1:0-2904 GCA_031362765.1 Acidobacteriota bacterium
TTTGCTTACCTGCTTAATTGTTGAAGTCCCGGGGTTTTTGATGCACCGTCTGCCTGAGTTGACGGAAAAAAGATTTAATTTTCTAAAAGGCTTGAGCTAATTCTACTGCTTTTTGCGCGTATTCTGCGGAAATAGATTTTACAAGTTTATGAGACTTGTAAAATCTACGACCAAAGTTACGTTATTAATGAAAATATAATGGAGAATTAATTTATGCTAAAAGAAAAAATTGCCAAAGAAACCAAAAAGAATAGTTTCTTAACCAAACCGGAAATAACCACAAACTTAATGATTGTGAAGAGTCTGATATTTTGCATTGCATTTGTATTGTTGACATCAAATGTATTTGCGCAAAAAGAAGCGAGGACGGATTTTCCAACTCGAAAAGAAGTAAGGACGGATTTTCCGACTCAAAAAGAAGTGAGGACGGATTTTCCGACTCAAACTGTCCCGAATGAAGGAAAAGTGTCAAAAAAAATTATTCCCGATTCGTATATCATTCTTTTTAATGAAGATGAGCTCCCGCCATACATCAAGAAAAGCCCTGCGGGAGAAAATGACAATCGCGAAGAAAAAGCAAATGATGCCCAAAAATATGAGGAACAAATGACTGTTACTCTTCGAAAATTAGCCCAGGACAAATTGGGTATTACTTCTGAGATGATTACCGAATATTACACAACGGCAACAACCGGGATTAAGATTCAGGTCAAAAACGCTCAGGCGAAAAAAATACTTGAAAGATTAAAAACCACCAGAGAAGCGGCGGCAATGATTCAAGATTTTGAAATCACCGCTTTCGAATCTGCCGCCGTGCCGACGACAAACTTTTTAATGTATTTTAGACAAACGCCAAACTGGGGCGTGAGTATTGTCGGCAGCGGTAACTATACGGGATATAAATGGGCCTGGGTGCTTGATACAGGAATTGACACCACACATCCTGATTTGAATGTTAATTCATCGGCACCTTTTGCAGTTTCATTTATCAGCGGACAATCATTTGTTGACGGTTTTGGTCACGGCACGCATGTCGCCGGAATCATTGCCGCCAGAAACAATCGAATCGGCACACTTGGCGTCGCTGCCGGGGCAACTTTAGTTCCGGTCAAGGTTCTTTCCAACTCCGGTGCAGGGTCCTGGGGCGCATTACTTTCGGGTCTCAATCACGTTGCCAAATATTATCTTCCCGGAGATGTTGTCAATATGAGTTTGGGCGGCCCGGCGCCGGATTGGTTCACCGACGCATTTATTTGGTGGGACGTTAGAAAACAATCGGAAAATGCGATCAGAAATTTAGGCAATGCCGGAGTGTTCTGTGTCATAGCGGCAGGTAATGATAATCAAAATGCAAATAATGTGACGCCCGCCAGAATTAATGGAAACAGAGTCTATACTATATCTAATATGGATTGGAATAGAAACTTATCCGGTTCGTCTAATTATGGTAATGCGCCTGTGGATTATGCGGCTCCCGGAGAGAATATTTTATCAACGTATATGGGCGGAGGCTATGCTTATATGAGCGGAACCTCAATGGCGGCACCTTTTGTTTCAGGAATTTTATTAATAAACAACGGAGTAATTAACACCTCCGGTGTGGTTAATATCGATAAAGATGCGATCAAAGACCCGATCGCCGTTAGATAACCTGTTTTCTGCAATACTGCGCGGCATAGAAATAGCCGTCTTTTAGAAAACAAGAAATATCTGCCCACGCGCCCATTGGCATTAAACAAAGTCCAACGCGTCTTTAGTTTGTCGCGGTTGTTAATTTTCAACAATTTCAACAAACTGAAGACGCGTTGGACATCTTGCGACAATCCTCAACTTAATGCAGCGTGAGTTTTGTGTCTTGCTCCACTTGACCAAATTATAAGCAGGTAGGAAGAAGTTTGGTTTTCGTTCAGAGTCCAAACTTTAGTTTGCCCAACCGCCGCGCTCCGCTGGCGGTTACACGCTAAAGCTTGGAATCTGAACGAAAACAAAAATATCTCATTACTTTTGGTCTGGTGCTTATCAGCTAATTTCCCCCTTTTTTATTAATCAGATTTAAGGCACAAAAGCATTCGGCACGGGTCTGTCGCCGGTCGTCCCGAAAGTTACAATCTGCGTTCCGGCAGTCGTTCGCTGAATAAACCAGGTTGAGTTTGACGGTCGGAAAACCGTCAAATCAAACTTGCCGTCGCCATCGTAATCGCCCGGTGCGGGAATATCGCCGACAGTTCCAAACGGTGCGGAGAAGAACGAAAAATCTTCGCTTCGCAAGACAAACCAGAAACCTGTCGAAGGACGGAAAAACACGATATCGGCCTTGCCGTCGCCCGTATAATCGCCCTGCACGGGTTTATCCGCCGAGTTTCCAAACTGAAAAGCGGTCGTTCCGCCGGTCGTGCTGCGCCGGATCCACCATTCCCCGACTGCCGGACGGAAAATAGCAATATCCGTTTTGCCGTCGCCGTCGTAATCCGCGGGCGTCGGAACATCACTCGACGCGCCAAATTGAACGATTGCCGTGCCCGCGCCGCCTGATTGGCTGATATACCACGTCGCTGTTGATGGACGGAAAACAGCCGGATCCGTGCGGCCGTCGCCGTCATAATCGGCCGGCGCGGGAATATCACCCGAGGCGCCGAACGGGAACGAGAAAAATGAACCGTCTTCACTTCTTAAAATAAACCAGAAACCGGTTGACGGACGGAAAATTGCGATGTCCGTGCGGCCGTCGCCGGTGAAATCGCCCGAAGCGATCTTGTCCGTTGTATTGCCAAATTGCGCCGCCATGGTTTGCCCGTTTGCGCTGCGGCTGATCCACCATTCGGCGGCTGCGGGGCGAAAGATCCCGATATCCGTTTTGCCGTCGCCGTCGTAATCCGCGGGCGTCGGAACATCACTCGACGCGCC
>JANLTD010000075.1:0-7597 GCA_031362765.1 Acidobacteriota bacterium
AAACGGTGTCGCGCTTGTCGTTGCAGGTGCATTGGCAGCAGCAGAATTCGTTGCCGGAGCTGCGGAATTTGAGATCGAAGAAACATTCGACGCGGCTTGCGGTGCGGGTTTATTCATTGGAGACTGTTTGTCCACCGAAAAAGATACATCCGATTTGCTCGAAGTCAGATTTGTCAAAACCAAATAGCCAAAGAATCCGCTGAACAAAACAACCAGCGCGCCCATTGCGTAAGCGATCTGCGGAAAGACGAAAAACTTGCGATACCAGGGCGTTGCCACGGCGGCAATTTCCGCCGGAACAACAGAAGAAGCGGATTCAGTTTCCGCTTCCGAATTTAACGCGATGACATTCGACAGAATTTTTCGGCATCTCGCGCAGTCCGCCAGATGCGCCGTCGAAAACTGACGCGCGCCTTCGGGCAAAGCATTTTGGGCGAACGCGGAAATTTCATCGGCGCCAAGGTGAGAATCGAATGAAGCCGCAACTTCAGTGCCCCGCGCCTTTCGCAGAATTGCATCTATTTCCTTGTCGAATTCAAATTCCATTAATCAAAGTGTAATAAAGTGAAAATGCGAAAAGGTGAAAAAGTTTGACTGTCAAAATTGGATTAACATTTTTCACTTTTTACTTCTTTCACTTTCAAATAACCAACTAAAGAACGCTTCACCGCAAAATTTCTTGCACGAGCGCAAAAATTATCAAGACCGCCGTCAGCTTTTCGAGACTGATCCCGAGTTTTGATGCCGTGTCCGATAAATATTTTCTGACCTCATTTTCGCTCCAATTGTGCTGAGTTTTCAGAATCTTCTCGACCGAAATGCGAATCTCGGTCTGAATCCGGACGATCTTGCGGCTCGCGGTCGCTTCGTGATAGCCGAATGTCTGCCCGATTTCCTTGAGCTTTATTTCGTCGTAATAATAAAGCTTCAAAAGTAATTTGTCGTCCGCGCCAAGTCCGGCGATCGCCTGATTCAGCGCTTTCGAAACATCCCGCGTCAGTTGTTTTTCGTCAAAAATGTCTTCGGCGTTGTCGTGATGCGAAATGACGGCCAGATTTTCCGACTTTTCCGCCGATTCATTCGCCAGATTTTCAAATTCACGCGTTTCTTCGACCTGCACGAGCCTTGATTGTTTACGAAACTGGTCAACCGCGAGTTGCGAAACGATCGCCCGCAGCCAACCGCCAAGGCTTCCGCGACCCGAATAATACGAGAGTTTGGACTTTAATTTTCCGTCTTTATCGTGTTTTAGTCCGTAAAGTTCAGCCCAGATCGAACTCGCCAGATCGTCGGCATCTTCGGCTTTCGGCGCGCATTTCCACGCCGCCGCTTTGACGGTTTTGTCCTGCATTCTGACCAGATCGCTCCACGCCGTCTCATCGTTTTTTTCACACGCCAGCACCAGACACAGATCATCGGCGCGCAGCTCGTCAATAAATGCCTTGATCTCCGAAGCGGAAGCGTTTTCATGATCGCGAAACAGATATTTTTCGAGCGATTTAGAAATGCGCGGACGCACATCTTCGGCCGCCAATCCGCGCGGATTTTCGGCACGCGAGATCAGATGCGCAATTGATTCTTCGATAATCGTTTTGTGTTTTTCGGCGGCAACAGTCACAATTTTTTCAAACGAGAAATTTTAACACTAATTTACTGAATTCGTGGAACACGCGCTGCACAATCGGTGTCTAAAAAAGAGTAGTTGCAAAAACAATGTGCGAGGTTGCTTTGAAGAAATGGTTGTAAAACTTATCTTTTCGTTAATATTTCTATCCGTTTTGATCGTCGCCGTCAACGCGCAAAAAACTGGTACGCGCATTGTAAACGGCGCGGCGACGTATTTACCGAAACCCGATTATCCGCAGGAAGCCAAAGATTTTTGCGCAAGCGGAAAAGTCGAAATCGAAGTTTTGATTGGTGAAAACGGAAATGTCATTAAAGCCAAGGCAATTTCCGGCGACGAACTTTTGCGCGATGTTTCGGTTAAGGCAGTAAAGAAAGCAAAATTTAGATTTGGCTACGATGGACCGCTCGTTAAAGTAGAAGGAATTATCGTTTATAATTTTCCGCCGGAAAAAAAATGTATTGATGCGGGAATTGTCAATAAAAATGCGACATTTATACCAAAGCCGGAATTCCCAAAAAGCTGTCGCTGTGCGGGAAATGTGGTTGTTCAAATAATTTATGATCAAAATGGAAAGGTTACAAAAGCCAGAGCCGTTTCGGGAAATCCGCGATTGCGTATTTCGGCTGTTAAATCCGCAAAACAAGCAAGGTTTTCTCCACCTTTGGTAGAAACAGATTATCAATTTTATGTGAAAGGATTATTGGTTTATAGCTTCTCATCCGATGGCAAAATATCTTTCTGATGATCGCAAATATTTCTGCCTCAAACTCTTGAGTTTGAGTCATTCGACGACGACTATCGCGTTCGTTTGAAATCAAAAGCAATAGGACGCGGACAAACACGGATTTAGCGGATTTTCGCGGATCAATTCAGGGCTTTCAAAACCCGAATATATCGAAAATATAAAATCTGCGTGCAATCCGCCAGATCCGCGTTTTTCCGCGTCCCATTTCTCAGATAAATACAAATTCTTACGAATCCAATAAAAAATCTTTCAGGCTTTTTCGATCGTTGCCAAATACTTTCCGGCGATATTCGGCCGTCGTTCCAAAATTCAGCACCAAACCGACTTCGATTTGCGTTGCTTTGAGATAATTCAAAAGTTGGGCTTCGTGGCTTTTTCGAAGATTTTCAACCGATATAAGTTCGAGAATTACGCAATGCGCGACAATCAGGTCGGCAAAATAGTCACCGACTTCCTGATTATTATAAAAGACCTGAATCGGTGCTTGTTGCACAACTCCGAGATTCATTTCCTGAAGTTCCAAAAACAAAGCGTTTTCATAAACCTTTTCTAAAAATCCATAGCCGAGCGAGTTGTAAACCTTGTAAAATGCCTTGATGATTTTCCCTGTAATTTCTGAGTGTTTGAGGTTTTCCATAGTTTTCAAAGAGTTTTTGTGAAGAAAAATTAAAGGCAATAGGACGCGGACGAACGCGGATTAAGCGGATTTTCGCGGATAAACTTAAAAGTTTATCTAAATTCCCATTGCGTTTCTTGAGTATATTTTTCAATCAAGACACACCAAAAAACCAAAAAATCAAAATCCGCGTGAATCCGCCCAGTCCGCGTGTGTCCGCGTCCCATTTCTTTCTTCTACCGCAAATGCTTCCGCAAAAACGAACTTCTGTGATGAAAGATTAAAGGCAATAGGACGCGGACGAACGCGGATTAAGCGGATTTTCGCGGATAAACTTAAAAGTTTATCTAAATTCCCATTGCGTTTCTTGAGTAAATTTTACAATCAAGATACACCAAAAACCCAAAAAATCAAAATCCGCGTGAATCCGCCCAATCCGCGTTTGTCCGCGTCCCATTTCTTCAATCGTTCCTACCGCAAATGCTTCCGCAAAAACGAAACGATTTTATAACCGTCAAGATAAACCCAAGGTTTTTCGCCGAGAGTGTAATGACCGCAGGGAATTTTTGTTTTGTCGTGTGCAATGCCATGGTCGCGCAGCGCCCGCATCATGTCGCGGGAAAGATCAACGGGAAATGTCAGGTCGTAAAGCGTGTAAATATAGCGTTGCGGGCGCGGAGCGAGGCGCGCGAGTTTGTCCATATAAGCCATCGGCGAGATCGGCAGCCAGTATTCGCGCAATTCGGCGAGCGCGATGTTATTCTGCAAACCTTCCTTGACGTGAAAGGTCGAAAGCCCTTGCCAGACGACGTCCGCGACGTAGCCCGAAACGTGATTGAAGCATCCGGCGTCAATCTGCAAATCGTGGACAAAGGCGAAAAATCCGACGCAACTGCCGATGCTTGTGCCGATCAATCCGATCTTTTCGTAGCCTTGCTGTTTCAGCCAACGAACGGCAGAACGCGTATCAACGACCGATTGACGCAGTGATTGCAAGGTTTGCCCGACATTCGGCGCGACCAGATAATCGGCGCGCTCAAGTTCGGGCGGCATTCTCGTTTCGTGATAGGGAAGTGTCACGCGCAGCGCCGACATCCCGAAACGATTGAACATCTTGCACAGGTCAAAATAAGTTCCCGCCTTGGCGTTCCAGTGCGGAAGCACGACGACCGCTGATTTTTTATTGTTTTCAACTGGGAAATAATGCGCTCGAACCGTATTGTTTTCGGGCGAAAAAGTCTTGATTCCGCTTGTCCAGGTCAAAGTTTTGAGTCCCGTCTTTAGACGGCTTTCTTCGCGTAGGGAAGCCGCCTTAAGGCGGGACTCAGAACTTAATTCATAATCCGAAATTTCCGGCGAACAGAAAAATTCGTCGCTCGCGGCGATCGTCCGGCGGGAATATTCGCGGAAAAATTCGTGCGGGTCGGTGCCGTTCGCGGTTTCGCTGACAAACTCCATTCCCCAACCGAATTCGCGCACGACGCGGTTGTTGTCGCGCATCGCGTGTTCGCGTTCACGGTTGTGCATATAACGTTTGAGCATAAGATTTCAAGTTCCAAGTTCCAAGTTCCAGACTCCAAGTTTTCATTCTTATCTTTGAACCTGGAACTTGGAACTTCTAAGCCGTTGCGGCGCTCGCTGTTTGCAGAATCTTTTCGTAAAAGGCGATGTATTGCGGAATGATCTTTTCGGAACTGTACCGGGAAATGGACAATTCACGTCCGCGTTTGCCAAATGCCGCCCGCAATTCATCATCGTTTAAGAGTTTCAAAACATCGTCGGACATTTTTTCGATGTCGCCGACATCGCTCATAAATCCGGTTTCGCCGTCGGTGACGACTTCGGGAATGCCGCCGACGCGTGACGCGACGACCGGAACTTCGCAGGCTTGTGCTTCGAGCGCGGCGAGTCCGAAGGATTCGAGTTCCGACGGCAAAAGGGAAACATCCGCGACCCCGAGATAATCGGCGATCTTCGGCTGTTTGCCGACAAAGGCGACCTTGTCCAGAACGTTCAAAGTTCGCGCCCGATGATGAACCGCCGAATATTCCGGCCCGTCGCCGACCATAATTAATCGCGCGTTGCCGCCTTTCTGCAAAACTTTTGCCAAGATCTCGACGCAATCAATCGGGCGTTTGACGGCGCGGAAATTTGACAGATGAACGAGAATTTTTTCACCGTTCGGCGCAAGTTCAGCGCGGAGCGGCGAATCGTCAAGTTTACGGTAATGTGTCGGGCAGATAAAATTCGGGATGACCTCGATCTCGTCAAAGTCAAAGGTTTCGATCGTCGCCTGTTTTAAGAATTTTGAAACGGCCGTCACGCCGTCCGATTGCTGTAAGCCGTAACGCGTGATCGGCAAATAAGAACGATCGGCGCCAACGAGCGTAATGTCCGTGCCGTGAAGCGTCGTAATGACGGGCACATAACGTTTTTGTTTGATTGATTCACGCGCCAAAATTGCCGAGATCGAATGCGGGATCGCATAGTGAACGTGCAGCAGATCGAGTTTTTCCGAACGTGCGACGGTCGCCATCTTCGTCGCCAGAGCCAAATCATACGGCTGATGTTCAAAGAGCGGATACGACATCATTTCGACCTCGTGAAACTGCACGTGGTCGCTAAGTTCGACAAGCCGCGTCGGCAGACTCGAAGAAATAAAATGGACGTAATGACCGCGCTCGGCAAGCTCGCGTCCAAGCTCCGAACCGACAATTCCGCTGCCGCCGTAAGATGGATAAACAGTGATTCCGATGTTCATACTTTCGTCAATCGTAAAGGGTCAATCATCAATAGTAAAGTCTTTGGGAAAGTTTTGAGTCCCGCCTTCAGGCGGCAATTTTTTCATTTGCAAGTGGTGCCGCCTGAAGGCGGCACTCAAAACTTTTACCTGACAACTTCCTTCAAAATAAATTCGTCCGGGTCAACGACCATTTTTTTCGGCTTTGCGCTTTTTACTTTAACGGTCGTTTCTTTATTGGTCGGCGTGATTGTCACGCGTTGTGCGCCTTTGTTGGTGACGATTTCGATCGTCACGGGCTGTAGAAAAGCATCGTCCGGTTGAAGCTGTTTAAGCGTGATCTCAAGCGATGCCTTGCCCGTCTGTTTCCACGATGTTTGATAGATCGGATGTCCGGCTTGATAGATCCAACGCTCGAAAAATTCTTTAAGATCTTTCCCCGAAGATTTTTCGAGCGCGGAGCGCAGATCGGAAGTCGTCGCGGTTGATTCCTTGTGTTCGTTGTAATAGTTCCGCAAACCGTCGAAAAATGCTTTGTCGCCCAAAATTCCGCGCAAATTATGCAAAACCCAACCGCCTTTTTCGTAATTGTTCGGCGTCAGCAGATCGAAAAGCTTTTCGGTTTCCGTGTCGAAAATCGGCGTCCGGCGTGTTTTTTCGTATTCCAGATAGCTTTTTGCTTTTTCGCGCATATAGGCGTGAAACCGCACTTTGCCTTCGTTCTTTTCAAGAAAGATTCCGGCGAAATAAGTTGCAAAGCCTTCGCTCAACCACAGATCAGCCCACGTTGCTTCCGTTACGGAATCGCCGAACCATTGATGCGCGATCTCGTGCGCAATGACTTCTTCAACGCCGTTGGGGATGTTATATCTTTGACTTCGCGGTTTCGTCGCCAAAAAATTCTGAAAAAGGGTCGGCGTAAAAACGATCGTGTTCGCGTTTTCCATTCCGCCGAATTTTGTTGCGCCGACGATCAGTGCAAGCTTTCCATACGGATAAGGCGCGATCAAATTACTGAAAGTCAAAACTGAAGGCGCCGCGGGCGAAAAACCTTGTTCGGCAAATCGGCGGTCAGATTGCGGAACGTAATAAGAGATCGGGACGCCGACGTTTGTTTTCAGCGTCGCATTCGCAAATTGCCCGACGGCGACGACCATATTGTATGGCGAAACCGGTTTGCTCTCGCGATAAACCCAGGTTTTCGTCGTGTCCGGATTATTGCGCGAAGATTCGAGAATTCCATTAGCGACAACCACGTTATTTGCAAAGGCCGTGACGGTAAATCTGACTGACGCCTTGGCTGACGGGTGGTCGAGGCACGGAATCCAATGATGAACGCGGTCAGCCCAGTTGTCGCCGACCGCGGAAGGATTTCCGTCGCGGTCTTTCGTCAAAATCAAACCGTCTTGGGGAATGCCGGAATAGGTGACGGAAATATTTATCCTTTGATTTTCCTGCGCGGGTTGTGTCAAATAAACATCCAATTTCTCATCGTGTTGGGCAAAACGCACCGCCGCATTATCAACCTTGACCGCACTGACCGGCATCGCGCCGAAATCGAAATCAATCTTTGTGACATCCGGTTGACGAATCAGGATCGTCACCTCGGTTGTTGCCGAATTGATCTGCGAAAGGCTTGAATCAAACGCGAGTTTGACGTCAAAATGAAGCGGTTGCCACGATTCGATCAGACGTTCGCGCCGCTGGGCGTAAGCCGGTAAAAGCAGGCAAAGAGCGAAGAAGCCGAGAAAGACAGTGTGCGAAAATCGTTGAAAGTAAGCTTTGAAAGTTTTGTCCATAGATTAATTTGGTGTTTTGAGTCCCGCGTTTACGCGGCATTTTTCCCTGTTGAAAGGTTTGCCGCGTAAA
>JANLTD010000190.1:0-2718 GCA_031362765.1 Acidobacteriota bacterium
ACTTTTGCTTCTTCGCCGGAAACCGCCGTGCCGTTTTCAGGCGAAGAAGCAAAAGTAATTGCCGATAAATTAGGTTATCCGGTCAACGTGCGTCCCTCGTTTGTTTTGGGCGGTCGGGCAATGGCGATCGTTTATGATGAAGAGACGCTCGATGAATATATGCGCTCGGCGGTTGACGCTTCGCCCGAAAAGCCGATCCTGATTGATAAATTCTTAGAACGCGCGGTCGAGATCGACGTTGACGCGCTGGCTGATAAAACAGCGGTCGTGATCTGCGGAATTCAGGAACATATCGAAGAAGCGGGGATTCATTCAGGCGATTCTTCAAGCGTGTTGCCCGCGCAGAAGATCGCCGCCGAACATCTTGAAACGATCAAACATTACACCGTAAATTTGGCAAAAGCGTTAAAAGTTGTCGGTTTGATGAACTTGCAATTAGCGATCAAAGACGACCGCGTTTACGTGATCGAAGTCAATCCGCGAGCGTCGCGGACAGTTCCGTTTGTCGCCAAAGCGACGGGCGTTCCATTGGCAAAGATCGCGTCTTTGATAATGGCGGGCGACAAAACGCTCGCCGAATTTAATCTGCCGGAAGTTTTATCCGTCCCGAAGATATTCGTTAAATCGCCGGTTTTCCCGTTCAAGAAATTCGCCGGAGTTGACCCGATCCTCGGCCCCGAAATGCATTCGACGGGTGAAGTGATGGGCGTTGGCGACACATTCGGCGAAGCCTACGGCAAAGCGATGGAAGGCGCGTTTTTAACGTTGCCGATGCGCGGGAAAGCCTTCATTTCCGTCAACGACGCCGACAAAGGTCAAGCCGTTATCTTAGCGCGCCGGCTTAACAACCTCGGCTTCGATCTGGTCGCAACCTACGGTACAACCAAACGCCTGCAGGAAGTTGGCTTAACCTGCGAAACCGTTTTCAAAGTCAACGAAGGCCGCCCGAACATCGCCGACCTCATCAAACAAAACGAAATCAGCCTGATTATCAACACGCCGCTCGGCAAAACATCGCACTACGACGAACAATCGATCCGCAAATCCGCCTTGCAGTTTAATGTTCCGACCGTCACGACAATGACCGGCGCGGAAGCCTTGATCGAAGCAATTGCGACCAAGAAATCACAGGAAAAAGTAATCGTCAGAAGTTTGCAGGAGATTCATAATAAACAGGAAAAAGTAATTGGTGTAAAATAGCGAGCGGAGAATAAATTATGAGCGCAGTTTTAGATTTACCGAAAACAACTTCGATTGAAAAAATTTATAAAGCGGTCGAAATGGCGCGGCGTGAACAGGCGGCGGTGATTTTGTCGAATATTTCTTGGGAAACCTATAATCAATTCGTCGAAGAAACTATGGATAAAATTGTTAATCCTGTCTTTTACTTTGAAAATGGAAATTTATTGATTATGGTCAAATCAGCCGAACATGAGTTTACAAATGATTTTATCGTTTTGTTTATTAATTTGGTCTGTGAGGAATGGCAAAAAAACTTCGGCAGTCTTGGTTCGACTACTTACCGAAGAGATGACCTTGAAAAAGGGTTTGAGCCTGATTCGTGTTTCTATTTTGAAAACGAGCCGAAAATTCGCGGAGTCAAACGCCTTAATATGAGCGTGCATCCCGCGCCTGCTTTGATAATCGAAGTTGACATTACAAGTCTTTCAACTTTCCGTCAACACATTTTTGCCGCCTTTGGTGTTCCCGAAATCTGGCGTTTTGACGGCGAAAAAATGCAGATTCTCCGGCTCGAAAATGATAAATACGTCGAAATCCCGAACAGTCTCGCCCTGCCGAAAGTCACGCCCGAAATACTCACGGAATTTATCGGAAAAAGCGAAACACTCAGTCGTCTGGAATGGATATACGAAGTTAGAAGTTGGGCGAAAAGTGTTTGATATGCCGAAAAAATTACTGATACCAACGGATTTTGTGGTGGTGGTTGAAACATAATCTCGAAACCCTTGAAAAATGGGCTTTCTGGAAGTTTCTCAAACACCGACCACAAAATTTGTGGTGCGTTAAGTCCTTTATTTTCAATAACAGGAATCAGCAACCACAAAATCCGTTGGTATCAGAAAAATTAAAAGAAATACCGATTCATAAAAACAAAACCGAAGAAAGCGAGTTTTGGGCTGAAAACGATTCAACCGAATTTGTTGATTGGGAAAAGGCGAAATCGGTTGTTTTACCAAAACTAAAACCGACCACACGAACAATTTCCTTGCGGATTTCCCCCTCAATGCTCGATAAAATCAGGCTCGTTGCCAATAAACGCGATGTGCCTTATCAATCGCTCATCAAATCATTTTTGCAAGAGCGAATTGATGAAGAATTGAAACTTTCAAAAGGCTGAATTAAGCGATTGCCACGAAAAAAATCACAGAAACAAGTAATTGTCAGACTTTCGCATCAGACCGCTACTCAAGAGAACGAGCGCCTAAGTCAGGGGAGAAAACCGAACTATGGAAAATCTGATCACATCATACCATCAGGCCGAATATCATATTGATGGCTTTCACGAACCGATCCGCGTCGGACGGCATCACGCTGCAATCGACGTGCTATTAAACGAATCCTGCGCCTTAACGTGGTGCTTTATGACCGCCTGGAATCCGCTCTCGGTGATGTCTTCGGAACAGGAAAATGCCGCCGGTAATCAAAAGCTACGAACCGAATTGGCCAAATATAAGGTTGTCGAACGCGACGGAAAAG
>JANLTD010000115.1:0-1996 GCA_031362765.1 Acidobacteriota bacterium
GATTGTCCAGATTGAACCCGCTTCCTTGATGTATCTTTTCACTAAACAACTGCTGTCCAAAAAGTAAGCCGACACTAGCGACGCTCCCGAATAATTGTTTCCGAAATTGGTTCACCTTCAATTTCAATCGGCTCAAAATCATCTTCCTCGTCCGTCATACCTTCAGGAATTGAGCGAATCAAACCTTTTTCAAAAAGATAGTGAACGAATTGTTCTTCCGTCATTTTCGGTTTTAATTCTTCACCTTTTTCGCGATTCTTCAAAACCGTTTCGGCAATTTTTTCTTGTTCCGGCATCGGTAATTTTTAGATTTCGTTGATTATTTCTTGCGGTGTCATCTTCTAAAACTCCTTTTGCCGAACATTTTAACACAAATTAAAGTGATATTTCCTCTTCTTCGGCAAACTGCAAATCGTAAAGCCGTTTATAGGTACCGCCTTTTTGTAAGAGCTCGTCGTGTGTTCCAGATTGAATGATCTTGCCTTTTTCCATAACGACGATCCGATCGGCTTTGCGGATAGTCGAAAGTCGGTGCGCAATGACGATCGAAGTTTTGTTTTGCATCAGATTCGACAATGCTTTTTGGACCAGACTCTCGCTTTCGGTGTCGAGCGCCGAGGTCGCTTCGTCCAATATCAAAACCGGAGCATTGATCAAAACAGCACGGGCGATGGCAATTCGCTGGCGCTGACCACCGGAAAGAAAAATTCCGCGCTCGCCGACGAGTGTATCGTAGCCATTTGGTAATTCGCGGATAAATTCATCGGCAAACGCAATCCGTGCAGCTTCGATTATTGTCTCGTCGGTAGCATTCGGATCACCGTACGAAATATTGTATCGAATGGTGTCGTTAAATAAAACGGTCTCCTGCGTAACGAGTGCGATCTGTTTTTTTAAGCTCAGAACTTGCGCGTCGCGCAGATCGGTTTGGTCCCAGAAGATCGCGCCGTCCGAAGCGTCGTAAAGCCTTTGGATCAATTTTATGAGGCTCGATTTTCCGCCGCCGCTTTCGCCGACGAGCGCAATCATCGCGCCTTTTGGAATTTCCAATGACACGTTTTGAACGATCTTTTTGTTATTAGTTTGATAATTGAACGAAACATCTTTCAATGTGATCTTATCTTGCAGAGCCTTCAGTTGAACGGCGCCTTGTTTTTCAGGCAAAATCTCGTCGGTGTCCAAAATATCCCAAACATCTTTTGCGGCGGCAAATGCTTTTGCCAATTCATTATGCTGGCGCGAAATTTTCCGAAGCGGATCATAGCTGCGGAACAGAAAGAAGAGAAATGTAAAAAATTGTGCGGCGTCCATTGCTTTCGCATTAATTTCGCGCAATCCGAAATAAATGAAAATAATGATCGCAATTATTCCGATCAACTCGATCGTTGGCGGCGATGTCGCAGCGATCTTTGCCGAACGAAGATTGGCACGGGCGATGATATTAGCGGCTTTCAGGAACCTTGATTTTTCGCGTTCTTCGGCGTTATAGGCTTTGACTATTGTTTGGTTAGCGAGTGTTTCCTGGGCAGTATCGGTCAGAAGCTTATTGCCCTCAAAAGACTCTTCCGCTAGTTTTCTTAACGATTTGCTGAATTTTGTTGTCAAACCGCCGATTATCGGTGCGATTATCAAAGCTCCGAGCATCAATTTTGGATTGAAATAAAACGCCGCCGCAAGAAAAAAGACCAACATAAACGCCTCGCGAAAAACGTCGCGCAAATTTGAGGAAACCGAAAGCTCGATCGCCGCGCAACTATTCACGAGCCGCGAAACGAGGTAATTTGTGCGGTGTTTTTCAAAAAACGAAGTTGGTTGTTTGAGCAGGTGTTCATAAAGCTCCTGACGGAGATCCAAAACGGCTGATTGCCCGATCTTTGCCATCAAATATGAAGAAAAATATTCGGCAATGCCTTTGGCAATGGTAAATCCAAGGAGTAGAACGGAAATCATCATCCAGGCACGTAACCAGTCGTCGCGCGGAATAAGACTATGTAAG
>JANLTD010000123.1:0-2008 GCA_031362765.1 Acidobacteriota bacterium
GTTCAAAGGCTCGGCCGGACAAAGTTTCGGCGCTTTTGTTCCGAAAGGCGTCAGTTTAACGATCGAGGGCGACGCCAACGATTACATCGGGAAAGGTCTTTCGGGCGGACAGATTGTTGCCTTTCCGCCGAAAAAATCTGATTTTGCGGCGCACGAGAATATCATTATCGGCAACACCGCTTTCTACGGAGCGACTTCGGGCGAAGCATTTATTTCGGGTATCGCTGGTGAGCGGTTTGCTGTCAGAAACAGCGGAATTAACGCGGTTATCGAAGGCGTCGGCGATCACGGTTGTGAATATATGACCGGCGGCCGGATCATTGTCCTGGGCAAAACCGGAAAAAATTTTGCGGCGGGTATGTCGGGCGGAATCGCTTATGTTTTCGATGAAAGCGGCGAATTTTCGAGTCTTTGCAATAAGGAATTGGTTACGCTCGGCAAAATCGAAGACGAAAGTGAATCGGAATTCGTCAAAAACCAGATTTTTCGCCACATTGAACTGACCGAAAGCGAAATTGCCACGCAAATATTGCTGGAATGGGAAGAGAATCTGCCGAAATTTGTGCGCGTCATTCCGATTGATTATCAGAAAATCATCCTATCGCAAAAGAGATTTTTGACCGAAGGTTTTTCCAAAGAAGAAGCGGCTATGTCGGCCTTTCGGGAGGCAATCGTCTGATGGGGAAAGCAACCGGATTTATTGAATTTTCACGCAGTTTACCAGTTTTGCGAGAGCCGGAATCGCGAATTTTGAATTGGGATGAATTTCACGTTTCACTGCCCGAAGACGAACTCAAAAAACAAGGCGCGCGCTGTATGAATTGCGGAATTCCGTTTTGTCATACGGGCGCGACCTTTGAAGGCGCAAACATCGGTTGTCCGTTGGGAAATCTAATTCCCGAATGGAATGATCTGATCTATCGCGGAAAATGGTTTGAAGCTTATAAAAGCCTTGCTTCAACCAATAATTTCCCCGAATTTACGGGCCGGGTTTGCCCGGCGCCGTGCGAAACTTCGTGCGTTCTCGGTATCAACGAAGAACCGGGGATGATCAAGGAAATAGAGGTTTCGATCATTGATAGAGCATTTGAAGAAGGCTGGATCCGGCCGAATCCGCCAAAGAATCGGACGGGTAAAAAAATCGCCGTCATCGGTTCACGTCCGGCAGGTCTGGCATGCGCTGACGAACTCAATAAGTTCGGCCATCAGGTGACCGTTTTCGAGCGCGACGACCGCATCGGCGGGCTTTTGACCTATGGTATTCCGAATATGAAGCTCGACAAAAATCTGGTTGAAAGGCGAGTAAATCTTTTGCGCGAGGAAGGTGTCGAATTTAGCGTAAATGTCAAAGTCGGCGAAGATATCACTGCAGAAGAATTAAAAAATGATTTTGACGCGATTGTTTTGGCTTGCGGCGCAACCCAGGCAAGGGATTTGGTTGTTGAGGGAAGAGAATTGCAAGGAATTCATTTTGCAATGGAATTTTTACTGGAAAACACCAAAAGTTTGCTTGATTCAGAACACGCGAACTGTGCATTTATTGATGTAAATGACAAAAATGTGATCGTCATCGGCGGCGGCGACACGGGAACTGACTGCATCGCTACGTCAATCAGACAGGGTTGCAGAAGTGTCACGCAGTTTGAAATTATGCCAAAACCTATTGAAAGAGTTCTCACGCACGAAAGTTGGCTGAGCCGGGTTCGGACATTTCAAGTAGATTATGGGCAGGAAGAAGCCAAAGCGATCTTTGGCGAAGATCCGCGGGAATATTGCATTTTGACAAAAAAAATTGTCGGCGATGAACAAGGAAACCTGCAAGGTCTAGAAACTGTCGAGGTCGAATGGAAAGACGGACAAGTGAGAGAAATTGAAGGAACAGAGAAATTGTGGCAATGCGATAAAGTATTTCTCGCAATGGGATTTACGGGTGTTGAAAAGGCACGGTTATTTGAGAATCTGGGCGTTTCGATTACGGGAAAAGGGACGATTTCGGTTAATGACAATA
>JANLTD010000133.1:0-4256 GCA_031362765.1 Acidobacteriota bacterium
CTTTCGATGGAATTTATTGATGGTGATGATTTATCGTCATTGTTGCGGAGAGTTGGGCGGCTTTCGTCTGAACGGGCGATTGAGATTGCCCGTCAACTTTGTGTGGGACTTTCAGCAATTCATAATGCGGGAATTCTGCACAGAGATTTCAAACCTGCGAATGTCATTATTGATTCCAAAGGTAAGGCGCGAATCACGGATTTCGGAATTGCGGGAGTTGAAGAGGAAATTGCCAAAGATAATCTTCGTGTGGGAACACCTGCGTATATGTCGCCCGAACAGATCACGGGCAAGGATGTTTCGGCAAAAAGTGATATTTATGCACTCGGTTTGGTGCTTTATGAAATCTTCACGGGCAAACAAGCCTTTGAAGCCGATTCGATTCCTGAATTGATTCGCAAGCAAACATCGGAAACTCCGACTAATCCATCGCAGTTTGTCAAAGGAATTGATCCGTTGGTTGAGAGCGTTATTTCGCAATGTATCGAAAAAGACCCGAAAGACAGACCGCAATCAGCTTTGCACGTGGCGATGGCTCTGCCGGGCGGAAATCCGTTGCAGATCGCGTTGGATGCGGGGCAGACACCAACTCCTGAGATGATTGCCGCTTCGCCAAAAAAGGGCGCGCTGAAACCCTGGGTCGCCGCGCTGTGCTTGCTCGGCGTGATCGCTGCGCTGTTCCTGGTCGTTGCCAAGAACGGATTGCACAAAAGCTATAATCTGACACCACTCCAAAAATCGCCGGAAGCACTCGCCGACCGCGCCGAGACGATGATCAAAAACTTCGGCTACACGGAAAAGCCGGCTGACAAACGGAATCAATTCGTCCAGACCCAAGATTTCGTCAACTATGCTAATGAAAAGAAACTTCCGGACGCGGCTGAACGACTGAAAACGGGACAGCCTTACGCGATATATTTCCTTTACCGCCAGTCGCCCAAATTGTTCATCGGTTTCCTCAAGAACTTTGACGGCATTTCCGAAAATAATCCGGCCTTCACCGTGCCGGGAATGATCAATGTGTCGCTCGATACGACCGGACGATTGATCGAATTCCGGGCTAATCCGCCGGAGATGACCGCTGCCGTCGGCGCGGAATCTCCGAAGTTCGATTGGTCGAAACTCTTTACCGAAGCCGGGCTGGACATCAGTAAATTTGAACCTATCACACCCGAATGGACACCGCCTGCCGGTTTTGATGAACGGATGGCTTGGAAAGGAACGCTGGCTGACTGGGCGGACATTCCGATTCGGATCGAAGCGGCAGCATTTCAGGGCAAACCCGTCTATTTTCGGATCATTTCGCCGTGGCAAAAACCGCAGGTCGCACAGGCTCAAGGTCAGGCGAGCGACACGCTGTTCTATCTGGGACTGATGGTGCTGGTTGTTTTGATGAGCACTATGCTGGTGTGGCGCAATATTCGTCTCGGGCGCGCTGACCTGCGCGGTGCCGGAAAGATCGCAATGGTCTTCTTTATTTTTAATACGATCTACCGGCTCACGCCGCCCTTGACACCCCATGTGGCAGACGTTTTTTGGGAATTGGATGTCATCATTGACGCACTTCAATCAGGTATCTGGATGGGGCTTATCGCCGGTTTATTCTACTGCGCGATCGAACCGTTCGTGCGGCGCTGGTGGTCGGAAATATTTATTTCGTGGAGCCGGCTGCTGGCGGGAGATTTTCGTGATCCGATGGTCGGTCGCCATGTGCTGATCGGCGCCCTGTTAGCTCTCGTCACGACCCTTGTGAACAGTTTAAGACCCCTCCTGTATTACTGGTATATGAAAATGCAGTTCGTTAATACGCGCAATTACGGAATTAAAGGCGCATTCGAAAACCTGATCGGTTTGCCCGGCGATCTCTTTGTTGCTAACACTTTATCTGCGATGGGTACCCTGACGCTGATGGTGATCCTGTATTTCGTCTTTCGCAGAAAAAAAGCGGTTGTCGCGGCGATCATCATCATATATTTCATTCGTTATTTTCTGGGATCAGATGCTCCTCTCGAGTTAGTCCCGTTCATGATTCTGATCGCTTTGGTCGGATACGGACTAGGAATCTTCACCATGTTTCGAATGGGGCTGCTCGCTTATATCTCCGGCGGGATCTTTCTGGAGGCAGTCGAACTTACGGCAATGTCGTTAGATCCTTCGAACATTCTTTTTCCGAATGCAGTCGTTAAACTGACGTTCCTTATCGCGATTGCGGCTTATGCGGCTTACATCTCCATCGGCGGGGCGAAGATGTTTGGCGGGAAGACTTTCGATTTTTGATTGGGGATTTTGGATTTTGGATTGGTCTGTTGTCAAAGTTCTAATCTGAAATCTGCATTCTAAAATCCAAAATCATAGGGTCATTCTCTATTTTATTGACGGGCTTGGAATTGGAACGCATGCTGAAAAAAATTGAAGTTAAATTGGTTTCTTTAATATCATTCCAACTTTGCCATAAATCTCACCTTCACGGCATTCCAGATTTCGATGGCTGATGTCGTGGTCTGTTCCTAATTTGCTTGTCCAGAAACCGTTTTCTAATTGTCTTGCGGCATGTCTGACCTCGTTTGAACCGTCAATATAAAATGCAATTTTTTCAAAATTTGTTTCGACTTCACGATTTTCCGTTTGTTCGATAAAGCCCAATAATTTGAATTGTTTGACAAAATTTTCCGACAAATCGGAACTTTCGCCCGTCAGCCAACCATAAATCGGATTTGTGGATGGCTGCATGACAAGGTCATCAAATTTAGCCGCCCAAGCGTGGCAGTTGTAGAAAAAATCAATCGGACTTGTGATTTCAAAATCTGTCAAATTGAGGTTGGGAAAATGTTTTTGAATTTCCGATTTTATTAGTTTTTCTTCGTCAGACATAGATCAAGGTTTCAAATATCCGTTCATTTTTCCCCATTCAACCCAATAATTAACTGCTTCGCGGAACGATTTTGCTTCGGCGGCAATGTTTTTACCGACTATTGCTTCCAAAGCGGAAAACCAAGCCGTAAAAGGGCGTTTTGAGAATTCTTCAAAGATGAAAGGTAAGACTTTTTCCCCCATTCCGACAATTCGCAAAAATGCCGGATGGTCTTTTTGTTGCTTTTCGGTTGACAGATATTTGATGGATTCAGTCCAAACTTTTCCTAATTTTTCAAATTCGGATTTGAGAGATTTATCTGACTCTGAATTGGTCTTAAATTTTACGACTTGATTATCTTTCGGATTGCGTAAGACAACTTGATTTTTTGTGAGCGTAATTTCCAAAGTTTCGCCCGCAGCCAAATAGCTCATTAAATCGCTCATTTGGCGTAGTTTTTTTGTTGAAGTTTTGATTTCTGACATATTCGTTGCAATCATTTGAAATTGCCACTTAATAAAATAGCAATCAAATAATCTCAATTCAACAAATTTGGGCATAAACACATCATTTTGCAAAAATTCTTTCAAGGCAAAATCACCGGGTCATTCTCTATTTTATTGACGGTCTTGGAATTGGAACGCACTGGTTTCGGCCGAAAATCACCGCCGGCTTCGCGGATGATCCGGCCGAATCGGGCGTCGGGCACAGTGCTTCCCGATTTTTTTCTTTTGCCGAACCGGTTTTGATTTCCCGGAAGCGCATTGTATAATTGCCGAAAATCTTTTCGAACAGGAGAAAGCGCGCATTATGTTCAAGAAAACTTTTGCCTTTTTATTAGTCTTGGCTTTTTTGGCCGGAACCGTTCCGGCGCAGGTTAAATTCGAATATCCGAAGACCCGTAAAAGCGATCAGTCGGATAATTATTTTGGGACCAAAGTCGCCGATCCGTATCGGTGGCTCGAGAATACCGACGCGCCCGAAGTTGCCGAGTGGGTCGAAGCTGAAAACAAAGTCACCTTTGGTTATCTTGATCAGATCCCATACCGCACGGCGGTCAAGGATCGGCTGACGAAGCTTCTCAATTACCCGAAGATCGGCGCACCCACGAGGCGCGGCGAATGGTTCGTGTTTTCGAAGAATGACGGCCTCCAAAATCAGAGCGTTTTTTACATCCAGAAAGGACTCAACGGAACGCCCGAACTGCTGCTTGATCCGAATAAATTTACCGCTGACGGCACATCGCGTTTGGGCGCGTTTTCGTGGTCGCCGAACGGAAAATATATCATCTACGGCGTTTCGCAGGGAGGTTCTGACTGGAACGATCTTTACGTTCTGGATGTCGCAACCAAAAAGCCTCTGACCGATCATTTGAAGTGGATCAAGAACGGCGGCGGTTCGTGGC
>JANLTD010000193.1:0-7290 GCA_031362765.1 Acidobacteriota bacterium
TCCGAAGCCGTCAAGGAAACCATCGCCGAGGCCGTTCGCGAGGCTTTGGCAAACGCGGGAATTGTCCGTCAACCTGAAATGCGATTGGAAGGTGAATCAAGTAATGAATTAATTCAGGAATTTCATAATTCAAATTTCAAATTTCAGAAAGACGAGCGATCAGCCGAGCAGACAGAAATAAATTTTCAACAGGCAGATCAGGAATTAGACAAAGATCTACTTGATCAATCGTTACAACCAGCTGGTGAAATGCCGATTATTATTCACGCAAGTACCGAAGGTGCAGAAATGATTTCGCCTTCAAAGATCGAATATGAAACCGAAGTTTTTTCAACTGATTTTGAACAAAAAGCAACTCAGATATTTGCGGAACAACCTGAAAAATTAAATCTGCAATCTGAACCAAATAATTTTCAAGCAGAGCAATCCGAAATCCCACTGGTTGATTCAGCCGTCAAAGTTGTCAAACGGGCGGAAGTCGAGCAATTTTCCTCGTCGAAAGTTCGCCCGATCGGACAACTTCACGAAAGTTTTATCATCGCAGTTGATGATGAAGGAATGCTGCTGATAGATCAGCATGTTGCGCACGAAAGAATTTTGTTTGATAAATTCAGGAAAAAAGAAACAGAACGAAAGATCGAATCGCAAAATTTACTGCTACCCGAAACTTTTGATCTGACACCCTCGCAAAGCGTCGTTTTTTCGATCGTCGAGGATGAACTCGAATCGCTCGGGTTCGGTTTGATCCGGCTTTCGGGCAGAACCGTGGCAATAAAAAGCGTTCCGACAGATTTGCCGCCGTCGCAGGTGCGCAATTTATTAGCCGAGATCCTTGACACGATTGACGCCGGTAAACGCGGCGATGCCAAATCAACTTTGCGCGATGACATTGCGGCGAGTCTAGCCTGCAAGGCAGCGGTCAAGATCAATATGAAACTGACGCCCGAAAAGATGCAATGGCTAATTGACAGACTTTTGACAACTTCGTCGCCGACCACTTGTCCGCACGGCCGACCGGTTATTTTGCGCCTCACGATGAAGGATATCGAACGCGGGTTTCATCGCACATAAAAAATGAAATAGTTTTATCAAAAAGATAACTTCTCGTTGGAAACTTGCGTAACAAACGTGTAATACTTGAGATACAAGTTTCATTCCGATTTTTTCAAAATTTAAAGGAGAATAGTTTAATGGGCAAAACAATAGTTTTTGCAAAATCACTGTCAAAGTGCTTTTTGTTGTTGGCGATTTTTATCATCGGTTTTTATCAGGTAAATGCTCAATCGCAGGCAATCAACGGTCAAATTGAAGGTGTTGTCTCTGACTCAAACGGCAGCGCGGTCGCAAACGCAAGCGTCACGGTCAGAAATATCGGAACGGGTACCGAAAGAGCCCTAACCACAGACTCTAATGGAGTATATCGTGCACCGTTGCTTCCGCTCGGAACATACCGGATTACCATTCAAGCGGCAAACTTCAAGCGGCTTGTGCGCGAAGGCGTGACACTGACCACCGGACAAACAGCAACTGTTGACGCGACACTCGAAACGGGTGATGTTTCAGCGACTGTGACAATTACGTCGGACGCACCGATTGCCGATCCGGGCAAAATTGATGTTGGCCGCGTGATGAACACCCGCGAAGTTCAAAATCTTCCGCTTGTTTCGCGCAATCCGTATAATTACGCACTTCTGCAAGCAAATGTCACGGGCCGTCCGAATGCTGAATTCGGCGTGCCGCGCATCAATGCCAACGGCTATACGCGGCGCACAAATTATCAGCTTGACGGTAACAATAATACACAAGCCGACCGCGGCGGCATTCGTTTAATGCCGATCTCGGAAACATTCGTTTCAGAGGTGCAGCTTGTGACCAATGGCTTTTCGGCTGAATTCGGCAACACGCCCGGATTGATCATGAATGCCGTCACGCCGTCGGGAACCAACGACGTTCACGGTTCGGCAAGTTATCGTTTTCGACGAACTCCGTTTTATGCCAGACCCTTTCAATATACTTCGGTCCGAGACCTTCCCAAAACCACGGCCGACAATCTGGTTTTCGCGATTGGCGGGCCAATCATCAAGGATCGCTGGCATTTTTATGGCGGCTATGAATATGTCAAGCGCGATCTGACATCGGAATCAGGCCGTCTTGTCACGATCAGCGCAGCCAATCAAGCGAATCTAATTAACCTTGCAGGTGTTCCGGCGGGTGCTTTTGTCGCGGCGATCCCGACGTCGCAAAAGGTCAATTTCTATATCTTTCGAACGGACGCGCAGATCAATACGAATAATCGTTTAAGCGGACGTTTTAATTATTTTGACAACAATTCGCCAAATAATATTGCTGGCGCTCTTAATACTTTGCAGCGAAGCATCGATTTTATTGATAAATCATATTCTTTGGGAATTCAGCTTGCTTCGATCATTACGCCGAAGATCCTGAACGAATTCCGTTTTCAATATGCAAAACGCGATTCGCGAAATTTTGCCAACGGCAATTCCGGTACGGGTCCAAGCATTGTAATTTCAGGCGTTGCTAATTTTGGCGCACCGGAAAATGACGACACGATCGCGCCTCTGCAAAAAACTATGCAGTTCCAGGATAATTTGTCTTGGGCGTTCGGAGATCACGCTCTCAAGATCGGCGGCGGAATAAATAAAATTGATGACGAGCGTAAGTCAAATGTCTTTGCGCGTTACACATTTCCAACGATTCAGGCGTACGTTGACGCGAGAAGCGGTCTGACTCCACGCGGCTACACTAATTATATTGAAGCCTTCGGATCGCCTGAAATCAAATATAATTCAACCTTTTACAATTTGTTCGCCCAGGACGATTGGAAAGCGACCCGTAAACTTAAATTAAACTATGGCTTGCGTTACGACATCTATAAGATTCCGGATGCGATCGCAAATTCACCTTTTTCGGCATCACAGAAATTTAAAGTTGACAAAAACAATTTTGCGCCGCGTTTAGGTATGGTTTATGGATTGCGCGACGGTAAGTTACCGACAGTGATTCGTGCCAGCGCCGGAATTTATTACGACACGGTTTATCTTGATTTTTACCAGCGTGCGATTCAAAACAATGGAAGTCCGACGTTTTTCAACTTTACGTTTGCACCGGCAACAGCCGGTTCACCCGCTTTCCCGGGAACGTTAGGTTCGCTGCCGGCCGGCTCGGTTTTACCGGTTCAAAGTATTGAGACGATTGCGCCGGATTTTGAAAATATGTATGCAATTCACACAAATTTTCAAATTGAACAGGCGCTGACTTCTGATATCTCTGTGACAGCCGGTTTTATTCATTCGGGCGGCAGACATATTCCGCTTTATCGAAACATAAACCGCATCAACCCGTTGACAGCATTGTCGGATGGACGACCGATCTATAGTAATACGGTTAGTGCAGCGACACGATTAGATCCGCGATTCAACAATATTTTAATGGCTGAATCGGCCGGAACCTCAAAATACAATGCACTGACCTTACAATTGAACAAGCGTTTCTCGAAAGGTTACCAGTTCAGCGTAAATTATACTCTGTCAGAATCGGAAGATGATGCGCCCGAACAAAATCTGGTCGCAACCCAGGTAGGGAATTTGGTGACGCAAGATCCTTCAAATCGGCGGCGTGACTTTGGTCCGTCATTGGCTGACCAACGTCATACATTTGTGATGACTTTTGTCGGTCGCCCGCAGTTTAATTTTGAAAATAAAACGCTGAAGTATTTGGTGAATAACAATCAATTCGGAATTATTGCAACGGCTAACAGCGGTGAAAGATTTAACATCGTCGCTGCCACCGACATTAATCTCGATGGGTTTACCGGCTCTGATAACCCGATCGGATTCATCAGGAATTCAGGGATCACGCCGAAACAATTTAATGTTGATTTTCGTTATTCGAGAGTTTTCAACTTTACCGAAAGATTCAAACTCGAGGCTTTCGGTGAATTTGTCAACGTTTTTAATATTAACAGCGTGTTCCAGTTCAATTCGCTGACCGTTGCGACAACGGCGGGTGCATTCACCGGAACTCTTCCGACCCTTCAGGAGAGAAGAGCAGCGAATTCTATTACATCGCTTGACAGCCGTCAATTCCAGATGGGCTTCAAGTTTTTGTTCTAGTTTTATTACAAGAAAGTAAAGGTTTCGGAAATGTCTGAAACCTTTGCTTCATATTAACAAAGTGCAAACAGAACAACCGGAAGTGGAAAAAAAAGGCGAAGAATTACCTGACGAATGGTGGTATCGGGTTTATTTGGGGGTCGTTATCGCGACCATTCTTGTAATTACTGCTTTGTGGTTATTTAGCCGTCATTTTTCTTAAAAACAAACATGGTATTTCTTAAAAAATAATGTCATTTATAGATTGGACGATTGTCGCCGCCTATCTGGCGTTCATGATTTTTGACGGAATCAGAATGACCAAACACACCAGCGGCGTTGACGGATATTTTTTGGCTAATCGAAGTTTGCCGTGGTGGGCTGTCGGGCTTTCGGTGATGGCGACCCAGCTTTCCGCGATTACGCTGGTCGGAACAACCGGTCAAGCGTATTCGGACGGAATGCGGTTTATTCAGTTTTATTACGGTCTGCCGTTGGCAATGGTTATTTTATGTGTCACTGCAGTGCCGTTTTTCTATCGCGCACGTGTTTTTACAGCCTATGAATATTTGGAAAAACGGTTCGATGCGAAAACACGAAGCTTAACGAGCTTTTTCTTTTTGATCTCGCGTGGGCTCGGAGTCGGCGTGATCATTGCTGCGCCGTCCGTTATTCTTTCGATCGTTCTTGGTTGGAGCGAAATTGTCACGATATTCGTGATCGGTCTTTCGACGACAATTTATACGATGATCGGCGGGGTCCAGGCCGTCACGTGGACGGACGTCAAGCAAATGGCCGTGATCTTTTTCGGACTTTTTGTTTGCCTGTTCGTGATAGTTTCGCAATTTCCGCAAGAAGTTTCCGTAACCGACGGGCTTTATCTGGCCGGTGCGCTCGGAAAACTTGAAACGATCAACTGGAGCTTTGATCTTAATGAAAAATACACAATTTGGTCTGGAACGATTGCTGCGTTGTTCCTTTTTCTTTCGTATTTCGGTTGCGACCAAAGCCAGGTTCAGCGATTTCTGACGGCGAAATCCGTTTCCGAAGGGCGAATATCGCTTTTGATGTCGGCGTTTTTGAAAATACCGATGCAGTTTTTGATTCTGCTGGTCGGCGTGCTGGTCTTTGTCTTTTATCAATTTTCGATGCCGCCGATGATCTTTAATTCGGTTGAGACAGCAAAAGTTGACCAGACCGCGCAATATCAAACATTGGAAAAACAATACGAAGCGGCACATAAGAAACGTGAAATTGCGGCGCTGGATATGGTCAGAGACCAAAGCGGGGCGAATAAAGAAGCGTACGTCAATGCCGACAAGGAATTTAACGCCGCCCGAAAAAGTGCGACTGAATTTGTCAAAACCGAAACCGGAAACAAATCATTTAACGATGTCAACTACGTTTTTCCGACGTTTGTCGTACAAAATATGCCGATCGGGGTGATCGGTCTGATAATTGCGGCGATCTTTGCGGCGGCAATGTCTTCAATTTCGGCCGAACTAAACTCTTTGGCGACCGCAACCACCATAGATTTTTATAAACGTCATTTTAAGAAGGACGCAAGTGAAAAACAATACGTGTTTTTTGGAAGGATCGCGAGATTGGTTTGGGGAATTTTCGCCTGTTTGGTGGCAACTCAGGCAACGTCGATCGGTTCGCTGATCGAGGTCGTCAATAAATTCGGATCTTTTTTTTACGGTTCGCTGTTGGGAGTTTTCGTCCTTGCTTTTGTCGTCAAACGCGCGCGCGCGCGCGGTGCATTTTTCGGTCTTATGTTTGGAATCGCGTCGGTTTGGATCGCGAGTCTTTACACTCAAATCGAATTTTTATGGTTTAACGTCATCGGCTGTCTGGTGACGGTGCTTGCCGGTTACTTAATTAGTTTGACGGTTAAGGACGGAAAATAGCCAGACACTTGAAAATTTGTTTGAAACAAAAAATGAGATCTTGCGAATCAAATATCCGGCTGCCGAATCTACTTAAACTAACGCCATTTGGCTTGATGCTCCGCCGGGAAGGAAAAAATAATCAATAATTAGAAAAAATATGCGGAATTCATTAAATCGTTTAGCAGCTTTTATTTTGCTTATAATTTTTGTTGGTTCAGGGCTGCCTCTGGCGACAAAAGCGCAGGTTCGCCCGATTTACAACAATGGCGCGATCGGTTTGGGTCAGATGTTGAAACGCCTGCAGACAACCTCGAGCGCGATGCACACAGGCGCGCATCCCGACGATGAAGATTCAGGATTGCTCGCATATCTTGCTCGTAAAGATCAGGCGCGAACAAGCTATCTTGCATTAAATCGGGGCGACGGCGGACAGAATGTGATCGGCGACGAGTTGTTTGAACCGCTTGGCGTGATCCGCTCGGAAGAGCTTCTTCAGGCGCGAAGACTCGACGGCGGTGAACAATTATTCACCCGCGTGATGGATTATGGTTTTTCAAAAAAACGCGAGGAAGCGGCGCGGATCTGGGGCGAAGAATTAACGCTCGGCGATATGGTGCGGGCAATTCGTTTATTTCGCCCGTTGGTCATTATTTCCAGATTCAACGGCACGCCGGCCGACGGACACGGACAGCACCAGCTTGCCGGATATTTAACGCCGATCGCCTTCAAAGCCGCGGCTGACCCGAAAATGTTTCCCGAACAATTAAAGGAAGGATTAACTCCCTGGCAAGTCAAGAAACTTTATGTTTCGCAGAGCTTTCAGCAAAATGCCAACAATCTTCCGACTTTGACGATCAACACGGGCGAATATGATTCATTGATCGGACGTTCGTATTTTGAGATTTCGATGGAAGGCCGAAGTCAGCATAAATCGCAGGAAATGGGCGTTTTGGAACTTCGTGGGAAACAAACTTCGGGAATGCGGCTGGTCGAGAATTTAGGTAATAAGACCGAAAAGGAATCGAGCGTTTTTGACGGTTTGGACACTTCGATCAAAGGAATTGCCGCGCTGACGAATAATTCCGAAGAAACATTTGCAAAGAAATTAGCCGAATTGCAGGAAACGGCTGAAATGGCTCTGAAAAGTTACGAGCCATTTGCGCCGCAAAAACTCATCCCGATTCTAGGAAAAGGTTACAAACAGGCAGTTGACGCCGAGTGGTCAACACGCAATCCCGATTCAAAGATTCTATTGCGTCAAAAACAAAACGAATAATTACTATAGT
>JANLTD010000209.1:0-2129 GCA_031362765.1 Acidobacteriota bacterium
TTTCAAGCGATTTTCCAACATTATACTTGTCAATCCGACAACGGTTTAGGTTTTACAATTTTTGAAAGTTCACAATTGAAACTCAAAATAAATTGCCTTGAACAAAATTTCAAGGTAATATCTTTTCGGATACATTCAATAAAATATATTTTGTCAAAGTAAGATCATATGCTCAAAAAAGACGATAAGATCGGTGATTACAAGCTCGAAAACTTTCTTGGCAGAGGACAATTCGGCGAGGTTTGGCCGGCGGAAAAACAGTTGCAGTTTTCGACGCGCACTTTTCGCCACGCGCTCAAGTTTTTGTTCAATGCGGGCGATGAAATAGACCTCAAATCCGCTGAAGCCGAGATTGACACCTGGATCGAAGCGAGCGGCCATCCGAATGTGATGTCGGTTTTGGATATGCTGCTGCATAAAGATTACATCATCATCGTCAGCGAATTTGCCGAAGGCGGTTCGCTCAAAGGCTGGCTCACGCAAAACAGCGGCAAAGCACCTTCACACGAAAAAGCTCTGGAAATGATGACCGGCATTTTGCGCGGCATCGAACATCTGCATTCCAAATCGGTCGTTCACCGCGATCTCAAACCCGACAATATTCTTTTACAGGGAAATTTCCCCCGCATCACGGATTTTGGCATCTCCAGAATTGTTTCAGACGGTTCGATGTCCACCAAAGCGATGGGCAGTCCGGCGTATATGTCGCCCGAATCTTTCGCCGGAAACAAATCGCCGCAAGCCGATATCTGGTCGGCGGGCGTGATCTTGCATGAAATGCTGACGGGCGATCTTCCGTATTCTCACGAAACGATTTACGGTTTGGTGGTGGCAATTCAGCAAGAAGAGATAAAACCGCTGCCCGAATCTGTTCCGCGAGAGTTGCGGGAAATTGTCGAAAACGCTTTGCAAAAAGACTGCGAAAAACGCTTTCAAACGGCGCGCGAAATGCTCGCTGCCATTGAACTCGCCGGTTACGCATTGAAAGTCAAAGCAGAACGCGCCAAGGACCTGGAAAAGACTTTGACCATGGATGCCGTCAAAGATCCAACTCAAAAACCATCCGACATAAAAACTCGGCATCTGAACCGTCAAACGGCACCACCCGATTTGCCGGTCAAAGCCGAAAGCGGCGAAGAGCGGGAAAAGACGCTGAAGTTAGGTGTCGAAAAAGAGCTGCCGCCAAAACAATCCGACATCAACACTGTGTATTTAAGACCCGAACCCGCGCGAACACAAGCTGTGCAAACGCAAGCCGTGCAAACGCAAGCGGGCAAAGGGGAGATAACTGCCGATAACCAAATCGCGCAAACCAGAGATTGGAGCGCAGTCGAAAGCGAACGAGTTAGACGCGAACAAGCCGGACTCGCAAAGATCAGCCACGGGCTTGAACAACATCAACCAGGCGGCAATAAAAGTAAAAAGGGTTTAATGGCGGTCGGCGGCGTATTGCTCAGCGTGTTGTTGGCCGGTGGTCTGTTTTGGGCAATGTCGGGAAGTTCTTCGACGATCGCAAACACGGCAAAAAGCGATGCGGCAAATAATTCAAGCAAAACAAATATGGCAGGTGCGCCGACCGGAATGGTATACGTCCCCGGCGGTGAATTTATGATGGGACGCGAGGACGGCAAATCAGATGATGCCGAAAAACCCGCGCACAAAGTTTCGGTTCAGCCGTTTTTTGTAGACATTTTTGAGACGACCAATGAGCAATACGCCGAATTTGTCAAAGCGACAAATCACAAACCGCCGACCGAATGGAAAAACGGCAGTTATCCGAACGGCCAAGCGAAGTTTCCGGTGGTCGGCGTCAATTGGGACGACGCCAACGATTTTGCAAAATGGGCAAACAAGCGTCTGCCAACAGAAGAAGAATGGGAATTTGCGGCACGGGGAACAGATAATTTTATTTATCCGTGGGGAAATGTTTGGAAAGAGGGAAACGCCAATGTCGGCAGTCAGGCATTTACCGAGGTCGGTAAGTTCAAAGGCGCGTCGCCGTTCGGTATTTACGATATGGTCGGCAACGCCTATGAATCGACTTCGAGCGATTTCAAGGCGTATCCGGGCGGCAAGACCATTGAAGGCGCAAACCTAAAAACGATTCGCGGCGGAAGTTTCGAGGCGAC
>JANLTD010000235.1:0-7495 GCA_031362765.1 Acidobacteriota bacterium
CGCTGACAGTTTCAGGCGGCAGCTTTGGCGGTTTCGATACTCGCGGCGAACTCGGTTTCAAGAAAAACGGGTTTAGCGGTTTTGTGACCGCGGAACGCCGCAAAAACAACGGTTTCGATCTGACACCAACGACTTTTGACACAACCGGCGCGGGTTTTCACAACTATAATTTATTCACCAAAACCAAATACGAATTCTCGCCGAAATTTTTCATCACGGGTCTGGCTGATTATCGAAAAGGAAATTCGTTCGGACGTTCAAACGGCGAACGCGGACCACAGAGCGAGGACGTTGACGAAACTTCACAAAGCTATGGATTGACGGGGAACTGGGCGCCGAATGCCCGAACGATTGTTCAGGCTCGCGGTTATTTCACACGCTATGATGAAATCGTCAAACAGGCTTTGGCAAACGGCACTCGTCCGCCGGACGAAAATCTCTTTCAAAGATATGGAAAGCTTGACACAAGCGTTTCATACGTATGGGGCGAACGCCAATTGATCCAATTCGGCGGCGAATGGACGACCGACCGTTATCGGGGCATCAACCGGCTCCGCAACGATGCCGGCGAACGCGCGGATACCAAAGTATTGTGGGGACAGGACAAGATCAGCATTACGAACCGCGCAACATTGACGGTCGGGCTTCGGTTCGACAGCCATTCGATATTCGGCGATGCCTATTCACCGAAAATCGGTTTGAATTATCGTGTCAGTAATCGTTTGAATCTTCGTGCTTCGTGGGGCCGCGGTTTCCGTGCGCCGGATCTCGGACAGCTTTATTATCGCTTTTTCAACCCGACAAATCTTTATCAGGTGATCGGTAATCCGAATCTATCGCCCGAACATTCCGGTTCGTGGCAGGTCGGCGCGGAATACGGAAGCACCAAGAAAAGCTATCGTTTCGGCGTGAATTTCTTCCGCAATGATGTGCGAAATCTGATCGAAGCGAAAAATTACGGCTTTATCACTTCGCAGGCACAGCTTAACGGAATTCTTTCAAGCCTCGGGATAAATTCGGCTGATTTTCGCCCGACATTGTTCCGTTTATTATTTATTTACACGAATCTCTCGAATATTTACACGCAGGGTTTTGAATCTGATTTCAACATCAAGCTCCCGAAGGATCTTGCCGTCAGCGGTGCTTACACTTATCTCGACGCGCGGGATAAATCAAACGGTTCGTATCTTTCGGATCGCAACAAACATCAGGGATTTTTGAAAGTTGCCTACGATAAACCCGATCTCGGTTTTCGGGCAAATCTGCGCGGCTCGTTTTACAGCAATTGGAAAACTTCTTCAACGACAAATCGCGGCGTCACGATTCCGGCCGTCGCTCCTTCATTTCAACTCTGGGACGTTTACGCGGCAAAAACGGTTAAGAAACGCTTTGAAGTTTATGGCACGGTCGAAAATCTTTTCGATAATCAGGACAAAAACGTCGGAAAATTCGACACACAAGGATTGCCGCTGCCGATTTACCGCAACGACGCAGGCAGAAGTTTTAAGGTCGGTCTGAGATTTTATTTCTCGAAAGAAAAGTAAACTTTCATATCATAGATGCTGTTTTAAAAGTCGGAGTTGAAGGAAAAGAGCAGGTAAATAGGACGCAGACGAACGCGGATTAAGCGGATTTTCGTGGATTAAATAATTAAAAATCAGCGTAAATCCGCTTAACCCGCGTTTGTCCGCGTCCTATTTCTTAATTTTCAAACAGCTTGATAGAGTCACAAAAAGCACGGATCTTAAAAAAAATAATATCCGTGCTTTTTGTTTTATTCGTGGTAAAAAATATTTTATGATAATCTGTGATTTCAATTCCGAAATAATATTATGAAAAATTTCTGTATCACATTTCTGTTGGTGTTAATAATGACAATTTCAAGTTTCGCGCAGGCGAATGAAGCAAACTTCCGCGTTTATGACGCAAAAGGAAATCCGGCGAGTTTGGATAAAATTCTCGAAGCGATCGGGCAAACGGATGTTGTTTTTCTCGGCGAAAATCACGATGACGCGACGGCACACGCACTTCAATTGCAAATTTTCAAAGCCACCATCGAAAAATACGGCAAAGAAAGAAAAGTCGCGCTCTCTTTGGAAATGTTTGAACGCGATGTGCAGATTGTCGTCAACGAATACTTAAATAATCTGATCAGCGAAAGCCATTTTTTGCTAAGCTCACGGCCGTGGAACAACTACAAACAAGATTATCGTCCGCTGGTCGAGGTTGCGAAAGAACAAAAAATGACGGTCATCGCTGCTAACGCGCCGCGCCGTTATATTAATATGGTTTCACGCGGCGGCCGCGATGTGCTTAATGCTTTGACACCCGAAGCAAAAAAATGGCTCGCACCGCTCCCCTATAATAAACCGTCGGAATCTTACGCCAACAAATTCAAGGCGCTGATGGGCGGAAGTCCCGAATCGAATATGGGAATCAATAAAATTATGGATTCGCAAGCCCTGTGGGACGCGACAATGTCTTACTCAATTTCACGGTTTTTGAAAGAAAATAAAAAGTCGCTCGTTGTTCATCTGATCGGCAGCTTTCATACCGAAAATCGTCTTGGAACAGCCGAACAGCTCCTAAAATATCGCCCGAAGGCGAGAATTCTGGTGGTCACGATGCGCTATGAAGAAGATTTTACAAAATTCGATAAAGCGAAACACGAAAATTTGGGCGATTTTGTGATCTTAACCGACACTAAAGTTTCGCGAAGTTTTAAACAATCTTAGAAGCTGTTTGAAAAACAGGAATTGAAAGAAAAGATCAGAACATAGGACGCGGACAAACGCTGATTTAGCGGATTTACGCGGATTTCTTTTTATAATATCTGCGAAAATCCGCCCAATCCGCGCAAACCAGCGTCCTATTTCTTAATTTCCAAACAGATTCTTTGACTTTTTCATTAATAATTTTTATTTTAGATTAAACTGGTTGACATTGTTAAAAAATGTTGACCAATTCTGCGTTGATGGTCTAAAATAAGAGTGCGAATAAATTTCGCATCCCAGTCTCTGCTCAGAATCCTCAGATGAGAATAAAAATCAGTCTAATCTATTTTGTCGTTTTCACATTGTTAGCAGTCGGGCTGTTGCCGCTATTGCTGACGAGTTGGACCTTGTCCGATCGAAGCGCAAAAGAATTACGCGCTGTCGAAGGCCGTTATCAAACACAACTTGTGCAGGACAAAGCGCGGCAGATCGAACTTTTCGGGCAAAGATATGTTGATTTGGTTGGCAGTTACGCAAAAGCGTTAGAACTTTCAAACGATTTTTCACTGCTTTCTTCACCACAAACCGAAGAAAAACTCGGTTCGACGCTTAAAGAAAATCCGTACTTACTCGCGCTTTACATCAAGCCTTTTGGGGGCGAATCGCTTTCGGTGTTTCGTTCAGAGCAACTAAAAAGAGAAGAGATCGAATTGTTTGCGAATGCCATCACACCGAAACTCGAGAATCGGAAATTGGTATTCGGGCAGCCGCAAAAAGTAAATTCGAGCGGAGAAATTGTCCAAATGATCGCTTCGCCCGTGATGATCAATAATAATGTTTCGGCATTTGTGATGGCAGTGGTGTCGCTTCGGGAAATCTCGCGGATCATGGTCGAAACCAAACCGACAAGTGAAGACGAACTATGGAAAGCCGGCTTACCGATCATTTTTGTTGTTGACGAAAAAGGAAACGCGGTTTTTCATCCGGACGGAAAGGTCGTCGCTAACCAAAAATCACTGCTCAACTTAAAGATCGTCGAGGAATGGAAGGAAGCCAATCAGCAGATCCAATCAGCATTGGTTCCGTTCACGGCGCAATATGAGGGCGTTGACCATGAAATGATCGGCGCATATTCGACCGCAAATTTTCGAAATGAATTGAAATTCGGCGTGATTGCGATGCAGGACGAAAACAAGGCGCTTGCATCCGTCAGTGAAATGCGCCGTCAAACGTGGCTAATTTGTCTTGGCTTTGCAATGTTTGCTCTGGTCGTCGGTCTTTTATTAAGTCGTCAAATGACCAATCCGCTTCTTAAATTATCAGCCGCCGCTGAGAAAATTGCGGCCGGTGATTTTTCGACCCGGGTTGATGCAAAAGGAATGTCTGAGATCGGCACGCTTGGCGTCGCGTTTAATTTAATGAGCGATAATGTCGAGGAACATATCGCAAAACTTGCGAGGGCAGCCCAGGAAAACCGCGAATTATTTGTCGGCACGGTCAAAGCCCTGGCCGCCGCAATTGACGGTAAGGACAAATATACACGCGGTCATTCAGAGCGTGTTTCGCGCGTTTCGGTGACGATCGGCAAGCGTCTCGGGATGAACGAAGATGAACTTGAAACGCTTCGCATCAGCGCGCTTCTTCACGATGTCGGCAAGATCGCGATCGATGATTCGATCCTAAAAAAGCCGTCTGCATTGACCAATGAAGAATTTGAGATAATGAAAACACACCCGCAGCGCGGTTATAAAATTATGTCGCAGATTCCGGCAATGAAAGAATTTTTGCCCGGAATGTATATGCACCACGAAATGGTCAACGGTCAAGGTTATCCCCAAGGTTTGACGGATAAAGACATTCCGCTGCAGGCAAAGATCGTTTCGGTCGCCGATACTTTTGATGCAATGACGATTGACCGGCCGTATTCAAAAGGGATGACACTGCCCGATTCACTTGATCGAATCCGAAGTTTTGTCGGCACGCGTTATGATGGACGGGTTGTCCAGGCGTTGGTTGAAGCCTGCAACAACGGGCAAATCGGAATCGGAATTGTTAAATTGCGGGCGGAAGCGGAAAGCAATAATCGTAAGCTAGTTTCGGCACGCGAACAAATTCCACAGCAGGCAGCATAAAATCAAAAGCTATTAATATTGGATATGAACGTAACTGATTATCGGGAAGTCTGGCAAATTGATGTTGGCGGACAAATCTACGAAGCCAAATTTGAGGCTGTCGCACAATGGATATTTGAAGGATCGCTGCTGCCGCAGGATTTGGTCAAGCGGGGAAATCTGCGTTGGATCGAAGCGCGAAAAGTTCCGGTGTTATTGAACTTCTTTAACGCCAAAGAACAGGGATTGCCGCCGCCGGTCTTCGCTTCGACCACTGAAGGCGAGACGCCGGCCGAAAATCAAACATCACAGAACCAAGATTTTGTAGCACCGACGAACTTTTCACCCAATCCGTATCAGACCACAATAAATCAGCCGACCGTTAATAATTTCGAGCAGCCGATAAATCAAAATTTCAATTCAAACAACAACTTGCAAGAGCCTTATACAGCTCAACAAACTCAAAATTTAGATCAAACACCGGCCGCGGATTTTTGCAGTATGCATCCGGATATGCCGGCAAAGTATGTCTGCGAAACGTGCGTCAACGTTTTTTGCGGGGCTTGCCCTTCATCATACGGCGGAACAGTGAAGATCTGTCCGTTTTGCGGCGCAATGTGCAAGCCGATCAGCGCCGTCAAACAAAACGCACAGGTTTCATTTCGATACCAAAGGGATCTTTCAAAAGGCTTTGGTTTTGAAGATTTTTTTAATGCCCTCGCCTATCCGTTCAAATTTAAGACAAGCCTGTTGGTCGGCGCGATAATGTTTATGTTCTTCACGATCGGACAAAGTGCTGCGAGTATCGGCAGTATTTTCCTGGTTGGGGCGGCGTTAATTTCGTGGATGATGTCAAATATGATGACATTCGGCATATTGGCGAACACGGTTGATAATTTCTCGCAAGGAAAGATCGAGGAAAATTTTATGCCGGGTTTTGACGATTTTAACTTGTGGGACGATGTTGTGCATCCGTTCTTTTTGAGTATTGCGGTCTATTTGGTGTCGTTCGGATTGCTGGCGGCTTTAATAATTGGCGGAATCTGGTACACGCTAAAATCAATTACATCGCAAGCCGGTTCATTTGACCAAACAAATCAAACAAGGGTTTTAACCGATCAGGACAAGCCATTTAACAATAATCCGGCATTTCAAAATCAGGAGGATCTCTACGGCGATGAAGATATGCCGGATGAAAACAGAATCAATAGATCTAAAAGTAATTCGGCTTATAACGAAGAAGAAGAATTTAAGCGCCTTAACGAGATGATTCAGCAGCAGCGAAAAAAACAGCTTGAATCAGGATTGGGAAAGACGCCGGAGACCAAACAACAGGAAATTCAAACGATGGTTCAGAATTTTCTAAAGATGGCAATTCCATTTCTGATCATCGGGTTTATTGCTTTTCTATGGGGAATATTCTATTTTCCGGCCGCGTGCTGCGTCGCGGGGTACACACGCTCTTTTTGGGCGACCCTAAATCCGACAGTCGGACTTGAAACCATCAAGCTACTCGGATTCGATTACGTGAAACTTTGGTTTATGGGTTTAATGATCGTCATTGTATCGGGCATTGTCAGTTTTATATTGGGAATTATCTTTATCCAATTTGATATGCCGACCTTTGGTAATCTGCCTGCCAAAGCCATCGGCGCTTTGTTCGGTTTCTATTTCTCCGTCGTTTTTTCGGTTTTTCTGGGCTTTGTTCTTTATAAAAACTCCAACAAACTGAATTTGTTCAAAGGCTAGAAAGTTTAAAGGGAAAAAGGGAAAAAGTTTAAAAGGGAAAAAGTTTGGTTGAAAATTCTCGACCGAACTTTTTCACCTTTTCACTTTTCCACCTTTTTCCCTTTTAAACTATTTCACCTTTTCACTTTTTCACTCTTTCACTTTTCTACTTTATAATCAAACATTTGGTAAAGTTTGAAATTTTAGACAAGAGACAATATTGATAAGGTGTGAATTTCGGAAAGAAAAAATCCGCAATCCAAAATCCGCAATCCAAAATCGAAATATGGCATTTTTTTGGCGTAGAAAAAAAGACGAAGACAAATTTTCAACCTCAGTTTTAGGACTCGACAAATCAATCGAGGAACTTAAAAAACAGGAAGAAGCGATCGAGCGCGAAATCGGCGTTCGATTCTCAAAAGCGATCGCAAAGACGCGCGATTCCATCAACAATAAACTCGACACGATCTTTGAAGGCCGCAAACAGATAGATGAAGCATTTCTTGACGAACTCGAAGAAATGCTGATCTCAACCGACATCGGTGTCGCAACAACCTTGCAGATCCTTGAAACGATCCGCAAAGGCGTTTCGCGTCAGGAAATTAACGATTTAACCGCGCTCAAGGCGGCGATGAAAAAAGAACTTTTGACGATTTTGCACCATTCCGAAGCGGCGGGCGTGGCGGACGAAACGAAATACGATCTCGAGATAAAACCGTATGTGCTGATGGTCGTCGGCGTCAATGGCGTCGGCAAAACAACGACGATCGGAAAGCTCGCCCAACGGATCAAAAACGAGGGCAACGGCGTGCTGATCTGCGCCGCCGACACATTTCGTGCAGCGGCTTCCGACCAATTAGAGATTTGGGCGGAACGCGCCGGCGTGCCGATCATTCAGCAAAAACAGGGAACCGATCCGGCGGCCGTTTTGTTTGACGCGCT
>JANLTD010000238.1:0-2634 GCA_031362765.1 Acidobacteriota bacterium
CCCCCCCCCCCCCCGGGACTCAGAATGATTAAATCTCACTCAATAAATGATTTCTGAGCTTGTTTGTGTATTGGCTAAAATCCATCTGTTCAGACACTTTTTGGCGCGCTTTATTGCCGATCCTGATTCTGAGATCTTTGCTGCTTGCGAGAACCGAGATCTTTTCCGCGAGCGCCGCCGAATCGCCCGGCGCGAACAAAAATCCGTCGCCGTCGTCTTCGATAAGCTCGGGAATTCCGCCGACCGTCGTTGAAACAACCGGCAAACCCGCCGCCATCGCTTCGATCACTGAGATCGGCATCGCTTCGGCATAAGTCGGAAGCGCGAAAATATCAGCCTTTTCAAAAAACCCGAGTCTTTCTTCAAGCGAAACCGCGCCGACAAATTCGATCAGATCTTCAATTCCGATCTTTTCGCAATATCCTTTTAGGTTTTCGCCGCCAAAACCCAAAAATGAAACACGCAGATTCGGATGTTTTTCAGCAATTAATTTTACGGCATCAGCCAGATCCGTTTCGCCTTTCAGTTTTCCCATCGCGCCGACAAAAAGCACTCGAACGTTTTTGTTTCTTTCATCAAAACGACTTACGGGAAATGCAAACGGCGTTGTCTCAATCGCATTAGCGATAACTTTAATTTCGCTCTTTGGCGCGAGCGTTTGCAATTTTTGCCCGGAATCTTTGGAAACAGCGATCAATCCGTTGCTTAAACCGATTGCCCAAGAAATAAACTTTTTGCCGGTTCCGCTTTGTTTTTCGAAATATTCTTCAACATCTCCGGCGTGAAAATGCGCGATCGTTTTTTTGCGGCATATCTTTGCCAGCACAATAAAAAAAGATTCGCGGTAAAGACTCGCGTTGCTTCCGAGATGAACGTAAACAAGTTTTGGTCTTTTCGTCAAAACCTTCCCGAAAAATATGAAAACCGCTTTGATTGCGAGAATAAGTTTGTCAAAAACCTTGAAATCTTCCGCCTGCGATTCGATGTATTCAATCGCGAAATCGTCTTTCAGATCCGATCTTAAGATCTCGCCGATCAGCGTCGAAATGCCACCGCGGGTTTTGGTTAAACTCATTCCGATCATCAAAATGCAAGTTTTGGCGGCAATCTGAAACTCCGGCGCGGTTTCGGGCTTTCCGCGCGTTTCCTTAGCATTTATTTGAAAATTCAGATGTTTCACTTTCGTAATATTCGAGTAAAGCCTCAAAGAACAATTAATTCCAGATAAAAACGCAGACGAACAGCAAACAAGCGAACGAAAAGACAGCGGTTCGCCAGACTTTGAAGTTCAGCAGTTTCCGGGAAACATAAACGATTCCGACCAAAGCCATCGCCAGAAGCGAAAAGAACTGCGTCAAGGCCGCGCCGATCGCGCCGTATTTCGGAATCAGGATCGCGCCGATCAATATGCAAACCGAAACGCCGATCAGGTTTGCGAACAAATCAATATGCTGAGAATTGGTTGCGACAAGTCCGCGTCCGACGATCATTACGGCGCAAAAAGGAACGATCGACAACGCCAGAATATTTAAGGTTTGTGCGCTTTCCGCATAAGCTTCACCGAACAACGTAGTTAGTATGAATTTTGAAAAGAAAGGCGCGAGAAGCGATGCAAAGGTCGCTAAGATCAATAAATTACGGACGATCTTCGCCAAAAAGACACCAAGTTTTTCACCTGTTTGAGTTGCTAAAAGCGGCTGAATAACGCCCGCGTAACCGGCCATTAAAATCATCACAGGAATCAAAAAACGCGACGCGACGCCGTATTTTGCGGATTCGATCTCAGTGCTGAAACGCCCGAGAAACATCGTCACAATTTGCCAGTTGAGCGATGCCAGAATTGTAATTCCCGCAAAGGTCGGCGCAGTTTTCAGGAGTGTGCGGAAAATGTCGCGGTCGAAAAATAAACGGTTTGAGATCCTGAAATTGGTGAAAAAATAAGCCGCCAACGAAATAAATCTGACCAAAACGAACGCCGCACAAATAAACGGCAAACTGTAGCCATAAAAGATCAGCGCGATCGGAATGATCGTCCGCAAGATATTTTCAAGCGTGTTGACCAAAGCGATCAGGCGGGTTTTACCGCGCGAAAGCGAAACCGATTCGGCGCAGGTGATCGCTCCGGTCGGAATCATCGCCAGCGATAATACGAGCGTTGCCAGACGGACTTCGTTTGACGGGCTGAAAACAAACCCTGAAATCGTCATCAAAACGGCGCAAATGATTCCCCAAATAAGGAGCGAAATCGTCGTGGTGCTGATAAAGCTACGGGCTTGATCTTCATTATTTTCCCCGATTCGCCGCGATGTTTCGTTGACGATAAAAGGCGCAAGCCCGAGCGAACAAATCGTAAAAAAGAGCATATAAAGGCTCATTACGATTGTAAATCTGCCGATTTCGTCCGGTTCGCGCAGACGCGCCATAAAAACCCAGACCGCGACGCTGTTGGCAATGCTGATCGCGCCCGACCAGGCCATCCACAAGACGTTTCGGATGATTTCGGATTTTTGGTTTTGGATCGCGGAGTTCATAAAAAGTTTTTTGAATTTTGTGAAATTGAATTTCTTCGGCAATTCCTCAAAGCCATAATAAAACCTAACAATAAGAAACAGGTTCGTATCGGCGGACGCGCCG
>JANLTD010000246.1:0-1996 GCA_031362765.1 Acidobacteriota bacterium
GCGCCCGCCAGCAACAAATTATTGTCGTTTTGCCGCAAACCTCTGAAAATATATGTACCAAGCCCGCCCGCGCCGACCGCCGCCGCGACCGTCGCGACACCGACCGCGATGACGACCGCGACGCGGATTCCGGTTAAAATCACGGGCGCTGCCAATGGAAGTTCGACCATTCTTAAGATCTGCCGATCGGTCATGCCCATCGCGACGGCTGCTTCACGCGTCCGCGCATCAACGCCGGCAATGCCCGTTACGGTATTGCGGATGATCGGCAAGAATGAATACAGCGTGAGCGCGATGACGGCAGTTTTCGCACCGATTCCGCCGATCAGCGGCAAGGGAATCAACAAACCGAAAAGTGCCAGACTCGGAACGGTTTGCAGGATATTCGCGATTCCCAAAATTGTCGGCTGCAGCGATCTCTTTCGCGTCAGCAAAATGCCGAGAGGCACACCGATCAGCACGGCGAACGCGATCGAAACAAAGACAAGAACGAGATGTTCGCGTGTCAAAGCCAACAATTCCGCCCAATTTTGTTTGATAAATTCAAGAAAACTCATGATTCAAGGTTCAGAAAACAGCACGCGGATGACGCGGATTCTGCCGATTTCCACTGATTCTAATTTTGCGTTTTATCCGCGCATATCCAATGGATCTGTGTTTATCCGTGTTCCATCAATCTTTGGCATTTGAAATTGTTTCCAGATAATTCCGAGCAAGCGGCAAATCGGATTTCGCAAAATTTTCGGGCGTGTCGAGCAGGACAATTTTGCCTTTGTCCATCAAACAAATCCGTGTGCCCAAGATAAAAGCTTCGTGCAGATCGTGTGTCACGAAAACGGCGGTTTTGCCTAATTCCCGCACAAGCCGCGCAAATTCTTTTTGTAAACTGACACGCGTCAGCGCATCGAGCGCGCCGAACGGTTCGTCCAGAAGAAGCAGATCCGGATCAGCCGCGAGCGCCCGCGCAACACCGACTCGCTGGCGTTGCCCACCCGAAAGTTCGTGCGGAAAACGCGCCGCAAATTTCTGTGGATTCAAACCGACGAGTTCGAGCATTTCGCGCGTTCTTGCTTGCCGCGCCGCTTCATTCCAATTTTCCAAGCGGGGAACGAGCGAGACATTTTCGGCGACCGTAAAATGCGGAAAAAGTCCGGCTTCCTGCAAAACATAACCGATCCGCCGCCGCAAGCTGATCGCATTCCAATCAACGGTCGCCTTGCCTTCGACCAGCACCGCACCCGAAGTCGGTTCATAAAGGCGGTTGATCAGTTTCAAGGTCGTCGTTTTCCCGCAGCCCGATTCGCCCAAAAGCACGAGAGTTTCGCCCTTGGCGACCGCAAAATTCAAATCATCGAGAATCTTCGCGCCGTCAATTTGAAAACCGACACTGCGAAATTCGACGATATTTGAGGGCGTTTCGGTCATATTGGTATGTAATGCGAATCAAGCGCGAAAAGATCTATCAATAATCAAATCTCAGTAGCCAACTATTTTCAGAGGTTACTAAACCAGAGTAATGATTAGAAAAGTTATGTAATCTCAAAAAATGAGTAGAATAATTTTAGAGAAAATCCTGCTCAAAATAAGGAGATTGCACAGAGCTAAGTATATGTTCTAAATTACATTGGAACAAATTATGGAGGGTCTTTTCAACTTTTTGTCCACTTTCAAGGGCCGTGCGAACTAGTCTTTATAGGGTCTGGTGGACTCACCAATCGATTATGGGTAAGATGTAATCAGAAAATTGACCGGAATTGGAAATGGAAAAAATTCGAGCTGAAAATGAGTCGACCAACTTGGAAACGACTTCCGGAATCGCGGATTACCTCCTGCTGAAGGACCGGGCCTTAAACGTCGCGGCGGAAGGTATCACGATTACGGACATGCGTTTACCTGAACAACCCTTGATCTACATCAACGAAGGGTTTGAAAGGCTCACCGGCTACTCCGCCAAATCGATGCTGGGGAGAAACTGCCGTTTCTTCAGGGTGAAGAT
>JANLTD010000286.1:0-5484 GCA_031362765.1 Acidobacteriota bacterium
AAACGGTACCATTTAAGGAGTTTTCAATACCCTTGAAGGACTAAACGGTACCTATTAACGAGTTTTCAATACCTATTAAGGGCTAAACGGTACCTGTTAACGAGTTTTCAATACCCTTGAAGGGCTAAACGGTACCTGTTAACGAGTTTTCAATACCTATTAAGGGCTAAACGTTACCTCTTAACGAGTTTTTAATACCATTTTAGGAGTTTTTAGTCTCGTTTTGAGAGATCAGATCTCAAGTTGTCGGCGAAATCAGCGATCAGCCGGTTGTTGTTTCAATATCAACGTTAATGCCGCGCCATTTGCCTTGAGCAAATCGGAAAATACTCAGCACACAGCGGGCAATGTGTCCGGCGAGAATTGCCAGCCAGATATGCCACGCTTCGAGCCCGATCGTTTCTCGTAGAACAAAGCAGATTCCGAGCGGAATGGCGACCTGCGAAATGATCGAAATAAAAAGCGGACTTTTTGTGTCGCCAGTGCCTTGCAAACCGCCGGTATAGGCGAGCGCGACGGAAACAAACATTCCGGAAAAGCTCAAAAAACGTAAAAGTTGAACGCCGATCTCAACCGCCGCCGGTTCCGTCATTCCAAAGATCGCCAGCAATTGTCTGGGAAAGAAGAAAAAGAAGAAGCCGAGAAACGCCGATCCGATCAGTCCGAAACGTGCGGCAACGTGAACGGCCGTGTTTGCCCGATCGATCTGTTTTGCGCCGAGATTTTGTCCGACGATTGCCGACGTTGCGCCCATCAGTCCGACCGATGTAAATGTGATCAGCGAAAAGAGTTGTGAATAGCAGATCGCGTAGGCCGCCTGTGCCGCCGCGCTTTGCGCGAGCGAACCGATGAACGAGAGCATCAAAACTCCGCCGACGTTCATTGCAATTCCCTGAATGCCGGCGGGCAACCCAAACTTAAACAGCTTTCTGATGACAGCAAAATCGGGCGCGTAGCCGCCCTTGCTGTGAATTGAAACAACCCAACCGCCGCTCCATAATTTCCAGATCGAATAAAGACCGATCATTCCCGAAGCCAGACACGTCCCCATTGCGGAACCCTCGACGCCGAACGACGGAATCGGGCCGAGACCGCGGATCAGGATGATGTTGAAGATGATGTTGAGAATCGTCATCACAATTCCGAGGATCATTCCCGTTTTGGCATCGCCGGCCGATCGTAATGCGCCGCTCAGCATAAAATAAAGCATCATTCCGCTGCTGAATAGAAACATTATTCTGAGATACGGAAGCGCTTCCGCCTGGACGCCGGCCTCGGCATTGACTAAATTCAAAAGCAGCGGCGAGGCAAAATAGCCGACCGGCGCGATTACCGCAACGGCTATAAAAAGTGCGGTTATGAATGCCTGATAGACCGTTCGATTGACCTTGTCGGGTTCGCCCGCACCGACAAAACGAGCAACCATAATGTTCATCCCGATAAAGATCGAGGAAACAAAAACCACCACCACGAGAAAGATCTGCCAACTAACGCCGATCGCCGCGTTTCCTTTGTACCCGACGATGTTTCCGACCACGATGTGATCAACCAATCCTTGCAGACCGCCAAAAACATTCGCGACCATCGTCGGCGCCGCAAGTCTCCAGACCGCTTTTGGAAGCGAACCTTCGATGATCGAACGATCGTATTTGGACTTAGACGTTTGCTCCGGCGTTGTTTGAATGTCCTCTGCGGATTGTTCCGCTTTTTTCGGGAAAGCCATAGTTTGATAAATTGTTTGTGGATTGAATGCTTATTGTAGCGAATTGAACGAAAAAAGTCTTATTTGCGGATCTTTTATTTCCATTTGCTTACGGCTCTCGCAAAGTTAGGAGTTTTCCTAAAAACTATCCATGATGCTCGTTTTGCCGGCGCAGAGCACAGTTAAGTTTAGGGCTTGGCGCAAGATGTCCAACAAACTTCAGTTTGTTGAAGTTCTCCATTTATGAGCACTTCAACAAACTGAAGTTTGTTGGACTTTGGTTAACTTAACTGTGCTCTGCGCCAGCAATTCCTGGCCTTGTCCATTTGCTAAATTTTCTTGTTCTGTATTCCATCCAACGCAATTTTCCCAAGCGCATTTACGAATTGATTAAACGCCGCAAAGCGTTTGTCTTGGGTAAAACCTTTTGCGTAGCGAAAATAGATCTGTTGCGCGATAACGGCGATCTTGAATGTGCCGAAAACGTAATAGAACAGAATATTTGAAACGTCTCGCCCCGATTTTTCGGCATAAATTTCGACCAGTTCCGCCCGCGAAATATTTTCCATCAAAATTCTCGGATTAAAGGGCATCGAAAGCAATTGGTCGCCGGCTTCCTTCGCCATCCAATAGCCCAAACTCGTTCCCAGATCCATCAAAGGCTCGCCGATGGTCGTCATTTCCCAATCGAGCACGGCGACGATCTCGGTCAGGTCGCGCGGATCGAGCATTATATTATCAAATTTGTAATCGTTATGAACGAGCGTTGCGCCGCCGGATGCGGGAATGTTGCGGTTGAGCCATTCGATCGCTTTTTCAAGCTCGGGCTGGTCTTCTGTGTTTGCATTCAAATATCGTTTTGTCCAGCCTTCGACCTGGCGCGTTGCATAGCCTTCGGGTTTTCCGAGATTTTCCAAACCTATTGCTTTATAATCAAGCGAATGTAATTGAACGAGATTTTCGATAAATGATTTGACGACCCGTTTTCTTAGATCTTGTGACTTTTCTAAAGTTAAACCGTCCGCTACCGCAGATGGTTCTGACATTGGCGACTTTCCGCGGATTATCAAACCATTGCGGCGCTCCATTAAATAAAACTCCGAACCGATCACGCTTTGATCATTGCAGTAGATCAAAGGCTTCGGCGCCGGTTCATAAACCTTCGAAAGCTTTGATAAAACATTAAATTCGCGCGCCATATCGTGCGCCGATTTGACCTGATTGCCAAACGGCGGACGGCGCAAAACATATTCTTCCGCGCCGATCCGGACGCAGTAAGTCAGATTTGAACTTCCCGACGGGAATTGCAATATCTCGATCTCGCCTGATGTTATATCAAGATTCTCGCTGAGAAAACCCGCGAGTTTTGTTTCGTTCAATTCTTCGCCCGGGCGAATCGGTTTTGTGTCTTGACTCATAAATTAGGATGATTTTCTCTGCTTTGGAAGCTTTTTTCAACTGCTAATATAAACAAAAATCCTGTCAGATAGGCAATAAAATCAAGCCATTCAAAAGTTCTGCCTAAAATTACGGAAATTAGACGATTGTTTTCCAGATGAACCAGTGCAACATAATCAAAATACTGCAAGATCTCGATAACACAGGCGAAAAGCAAAACTCCGAAAGCCATTTTCCAATAGGTAACATTGACAAAGATTCGAACAAAACAATAGATCAGCACCACAACCAAAACGTCGCCGACAAACGGACGGATCATCGTATCTCGAATGAAAAGGCCGATGAAGACTTCGATCGCAAAAATAACTGTCGTGAAAAGAAGATATTTTTTGTTGAAATGGAAAGTCATCGAAACTCTATGATAATCTGTGGTTTTAATTTCAAAATTATGAACTTCGATTATTCAACGAAAACCCGCGAACTGCAAAACCGTTTGCAGGAGTTTATGGACGCAAACATTTATCCGAACGAAAAGGCATACCACGACGAAATAAATGCGGGTGACCGCTGGAAGCCTTTGCAACTCATCGAAGATCTAAAAGAAAAAGCGCGCAGCGAAGGTCTATGGAATCTTTTTTTGCCTGAAGCTTCCGGTTTGACGAATCTCGAATACGCGCCCTTGGCTGAAATGATGGGCCGCGTGTTCTGGTCGTCGGAAGTTTTTAATTGTTCCGCGCCCGATACCGGAAATATGGAAGTTTTGGAGCGATACGGAAACGCCGAACAAAAGGAAACGTGGCTCAAACCTTTATTAAACGGCGAAATTCGTTCGTGTTTTTCGATGACCGAACCGGAAGTTGCGTCGTCGGACGCGACGAATATCTGCGCTTCGATCGTCCGTGACGGCGATTCTTACATTTTGAACGGCCGCAAATGGTGGTCAACCGGCGCGGGCGATTCGCGCTGCCGTCTTTCGATCTTTATGGGCAAAACCGACACGTCGGCGCCGAAACATCTTCAGCAATCAATGATCCTTGTGCCGATGGACGCGCCGGGCGTATGCGTGGAGAGAAATCTGCTCGTTTTCGGATTCGACGATGCGCCGAACGGTCATTCGGAAATTACTTTTACCGATGTCCGCGTTCCTGTTTCTAATCTATTGCTCGGCGAAGGACGCGGTTTCGAGATTGCGCAGGGCCGGCTTGGTCCCGGACGCGTGCATCATTGTATGCGTCTGATCGGAATTGCCGAGCGCGCGCTTGAATTGATGTGCCAAAGGGCAAAATCGCGGATCGCGTTTGGTAAACCGTTATCGGAACAAGGCGTCTTGCGTCAATGGATCGCCGAATCCCGAAACGAGATCGAGATGGCGCGTCTGCTGGTGCTGAAAACTGCGTGGATGATGGACGAAGTCGGCAATAAAGCGGCGCGAAGGGAAATCGCGATGATCAAGGCGGTCGTTCCGCCGATGGCCTTAAAGATCATTGATCGTGCGATTCAAGCGCACGGCGGCGCAGGTGTTTGTGAAGATTTTCCGCTCGCGAATTTTTGGATCGTGGCACGAATGCTGCGGATCGCTGATGGTCCCGACGAGGTTCACCTTGAATCAATTGCCAAAATGGAGTTAAATAAATATCGTGAAAATTAACGCTAAAATCAAAGATTTGTGCCGCCAGATTGTCGAAGGTTTTAATCCCCAAAAAATTATTCTTTTCGGTTCATACGCCTACGGCAAACCGAACGCCGATTCAGATATTGATTTGTTGGTTGTGATGCCTTACGAAGGAAATGAATTGGAGCAAATGGTCAAAGTTCGTTGTCGGTTAAAATCATCAGTTCCGCTTGATGTTTTAGTGAAAACTCCCGCGCAATTAAAGGAAAGTAGTGATATGGGCGATTTTTTTATTAAAGAAATAATCGAAAAAGGAAAAATTCTTTATGAAGCCGAAAACGTAAGAATGGATTGAAAAAGCCGAAGGTGATTGGGCGACAATGATGCGCGAATATCCAGTAGAAGACCATCCGAATTATGACGCGATTTGTTTTCACGCTCAACAATGCGCCGAAAAATATCTGAAAGCGCGTCTTTTTGATGCCGATATTTCTTTCAGAAAAACGCACGATTTACTTAATTTGTTTGATGATATTTCAAAAATTGAAACATCTTGGACAGATTTGGAGGAAACACTTAGCGAACTAACAATTTTTGCAGTCGCGTATCGTTATCCGGGTTTTTCAGCTACAAAAGAACAATCTGCTAAATCTGTCAAGAATTGTCGTTTAATTAGAAATTTAGTTCGCCAATTTTTTGTACTTTCGACAGATGATTAAAAGAAATGAATATTCGCCCTGTAAATTTAGACGACGCCGCGCAGATTGCCGAG
>JANLTD010000305.1:0-3795 GCA_031362765.1 Acidobacteriota bacterium
GTTTCGGTTCACGCGACCGATCTGAAAACCCGTGCATATCTTTTAGGCGTTGACGAAAAACGCGCCGATATTTTCGATAAGCTTCAAACCTTGCTCGATAATGACATCGAGATTCACGCGCAGGTCGTCCTTTGCCCGGGCATCAACGACGGCGCGCAGCTTGAAAAGACCCTGCGCGATCTGGCAGCGCATTATCCGCGCGTTGTTTCAACAGCGGTCGTTCCAGTCGCCCTGACGCGTTACAACACGGACGAAAGATTAACTAAAGTGACGCCTGAATTCTGCCGCCAAACGATCGCGGAAGTCGAAAAACTCCAAAAGGAATTTCGTAAGAACTTAGGCGTGACGTTTGCTTTCCTTGGCGATGAGATCTACATCAAAGCGGGTTTGCAGATCCCTTCGCGCAAACATTACGGCAATTACCCGCAGATCGAAGACGGCGTCGGGATGATCCGCTCATTTCTCAATTCGTTTGAGAATCTGCTGAAAAAGATTTCCCGCAAAGATGCTAAAACAGAAGGCTTTGTTTCTGAAAATGTCAGAACGCACGAATTGGCAATAAAGCCAAAAACCCGCAATCCGCAATCCGCAATCCGCAATCCGCAATCGCTCCGTGGCACGATCTTAACGGGCGAAATGTTCGCGCCGATTTTGACGCAGCAGATCGAAAAGCTGAATGCGGTTTTACATTCAAAGCTGAAAGTTCTCGCCGTTCCGAATACATATTTCGGCGGCGATGTTTCGGTTGCCGGACTTTTGACGGGACAGGATTATCTGGCGGTGAAAGATATGATCGAAGGAGATTTTGCGATCATTCCGAAACACACGATTAAATCCGATGAGCCGATCTTGCTTGACGGGATGCCGTTTGACGAGTTGAAAGCGCAATTCGACGTGCCGATATACGATATGGATATTCAGGATTTTCTCAAACAGTTTCTATTATGAATTTTTACATCAATGCTGACAGCAATTTTTGTTAATAATGCGAATCAAGGGTTGAATATTGGTAAACTGAAAAGTTGTTTGCAAACTCAAAATTCAGGGTAGAAAGTGTCAAAAATAGGACGCGGATGAACCGAGGATTAAGCGGATTGACGCAGATTTTGTTAGAAATCCGCGGCGCCTGCATCCTCGGTTTGTCCGTGTCCCATTTCTTTTTAATTTTTCAAATCCTTGAAGCGTTTTAAGCCAATGCGCGCGGACATTTTTCAACTCCTGATTCACATTAATAGCTAGATAATCAGCGTGTTTATTTTATTTAACGTGTCTGCCAACAACTCTTTATTTTACAAAACCATATTTTGTCAGCAATAGATCTTCGTCCTGGATCAAACCGATGCCGGGAGCATAAAGTTTATATTCTTTTTCGCGCGGTTCGAGCGGCGTTGTTTATTCCGTATTTAGACAGTTTGTAAAGTTTCCCGCCGGTGTTTGCTTTGTTTCGCTTGTGCTGAGGATTTCGGCTCGATCCATTGCCACGCCCGGCGCAATTTCCTGATAATATCTTGCGCCGAGTAAGGCGAGTCCGGGCATTGCGACTCCGGCTTTGTTGTTACTTTGCGCCAGCCAGGCATCTTCGCCTTTGACCAATTTGCCATTTTTATAAAGATCAACTTCCTCGCCGAAATAATACACACTGCCGGTTTGTTTGCAGAAAGCGAAAAAGTTTCTCGAAATCTCGACCGGTCGGCCGTTTTCCGATTCGTTTTCCTCGACGATACGCGTTTCCGTTTCGCCGATCTGACGGGTTTCATTAAGAACGGTTATCACTAATTTTCCGCCCTTTTTGTTTTCCAAAGTTAATTGATAGCCGGGTTCGAGAATGAAAAATTGATTGCGTCCAGTGGTTTCAAACGTGCAGTCTTTCTGCATCAAATCTTCGGTAAATTGTTTGTTTTGCGCTGCTACGATCGCCGCTAAAAAAAGCGTCATTAGAATCAGATTTTTGATCATATTTTTAGTCCTCCAGGTTAAAGATGGTTTGATAATAAGCTCAAATAAAATAATTATCAAACAGTATTTTTTACTGCAATGATTTCTGCCGCAATTGAAACGGCAATTTCCGCAGGTGTCCGGCTGTTGATCTCGAGGCCGATCGGAGTGTAAATCCGGGCGAGTTTCGCTTTATCAAAACCTTCTTTTTCGAGACTTTTCAAAAGCGTGTGCATCTTTGCTTTGCTTCCGAGAACGCCGAAATACTTAAAGTCTTTATCAAAAAGGCGGCGAATCACGATTTCGTCAAATTTATAGCCGAGCGTCATTACGACAACATAAGCATTGCTTCCGCTTTCGATAAATTCGCCGATCTTCTCGTAAGATTCAATTATTTTCTTCTCGTGCACGTACTTATTTTTCGCCAACGTGTTAAGGTCGCTCCGGTCGTCAAAAAGCGAAATGTAAAAATCCATCTTCGACATAATTTCCGACAAGGCGAGCGCGCAATGTCCGCCGCCGACGATGAAAAGTTTGTTTTTAAGGCCGAGCGATTCTTCGTATAGAAATTCGTTTTCACTCGTTCTTTCAAATTTGAAATCTGGCTTCAGAGTCCCGTCTTCAGACGGCTTTTCCGTGATTTGAAATTCGAGATTTGAAATTTGAAATCGTCGTGGTTGATGATCTTTCAGTGTTCGAATAATTTCCTGAACCGTTTTCAAATGCGAAGAATTAAGCTCAAAGAAAATGACCGTCTGCTTACCCGAACAGATCATTCCGCTTGAATTTGGCGAGTTTTTCTGATGAACCTGCTCGACGATTTGGGATTTGGGATTTGGAATCGCGGATTTGCTCTTGCCGTTTGCCTTTTTACTTTTTGCTTTAGCTAGTTCGACGAGCGATACTTCCATCACGCCGCCGCCGATGCTTCCGCGCAAATCATCGTGGGCGACAACCATCTTGAAGCCTTGTCTGCCCGGCGAACTGCCCGAACTTTCCGCAACGACGAGAAGTATTACTAACTCATTCCGCTTCAAATATGCGGCGGCAAATTGCCAGATTTCGAGTTCTTTGTTCATTTGAAAAGAAAATTAATTTCCGGCCTTTTTAACTTTCTCGCTATACAAATTCATCAAAACCTTTTCCGGCGTAAACGGTGCGTCAAATTTCGGTAAATTTTGCCCATTAAACGCTTTGACGGCTTCGCGAATCGCGAAATATGCGCCGATGCCGTACATCAGCGGCGGTTCGCCGACGGCTTTTGAATTGAAGATCGCTAAATTCTCACGCTCGGTTTCAAGCGGCAAAATATCAATTTCTTTCGGCACTGAGTAGATGTCGGGAATTTTATAAGTCGAAAGCGCATTTGAGCGAAGTTTGCCCTGCGCGTCGTAAAAAACTTCTTCCATCGTCATCCAGCCCAAACCTTGCACGATGCCGCCTTCGATCTGTCCGTAATCTACGCTTGTATTCATCGAATTGCCGAAATCGTGACAGCATTTGACGTAATCAATTTCGTAAATTCCGCGCCGGCAATCAACCGTCACGCCGACGATCGCCGTTCCATAGACGTGATACGCAAACGGATGACCTTTGGCGATTGACCAATCAAAATTTATTCCTTGCGTCGCGTAATGTGCGTGTTCGCTCAGGTTGACGCGCCGCAGATGCGCTTCCATAACCAGCGTTTGCCAATCCAAACTCGTCCTTTCACCGTTGCGAAAGACGAAATCATCGTTCAGAGTAACGCCGTCAGGCGTGAAGTCATCAGCGAAGTCCGCCGACTTCACCCCAGACGGCGTTACTCTGAACGCGCCGTAATTGGTCAGTTACAAAGCAACATAATTTAATATTTGCAAA
>JANLTD010000339.1:0-1705 GCA_031362765.1 Acidobacteriota bacterium
GGCGCGGTTTCCAAATTGATTTCCTGCAAATCGCCCTAAACTTTATCAAGATTTATCGAAATTATCGCCGAATTCGGCAATGGACTTAATTTATTTGTATCGAGATCTTTCTTTTCGATAACGGGCAGATCTTCAAATTTCGGAGTGCCCGGAGAGCTGAACGGCGTTTTCATTTCCGCCGGTTTCGGCATCATTTCGGCGTTCTTGGCGGCAATATAAAACGGATAGTTCTTTGATTGCGCAGACTGAGCTTTTGGAGCAGTTTCCGTTATCTCCGTTTCTAAAAATCGTTTGCGCGAATCCTCGATGCGCCGCAAAGCATTCGCGAGCGTCTGATTTTCGTTTGGAACGACGGGATCTTCTTCGAAATATTCCGCTTTCAGCGCGTTTGCGCCGCTGGTCTTCAAACGCACACGGTTCACCGCCATCGCCGGTTTTGTCTCGACCGGGGCATTTGAGCTAACGTTTTCGACCCGCTTGCGAACAGCGTTCTGTAATTGTAAACGCCAATCGGGAAGCGTCGCATTTTTGTTTTGAAACTCAACCAGCGTCGGACTTGTCGCTTTCGCGGCAATTTCAGACGTGTTGTGATTAACAGCTATTTGCGGTGTCGAAACCGGCTCCGTTTTTGGTTTTGTCATCATCGGCATATTTGATCTTTCAAACAGGGGCGGATTCTGTTTAACTTCGAACTTTCGCGGTTTCGGGGCAAATAATATTTTGTCTTTGAGCTCTTCGCGGACCGAATCATTCATCATCGCTCCGCAACTCGGACAAATTGATAATGTGGGGGCAAGATCTCGATTACAAACAGGGCAATTCATAGATTTTAAAAGAGTTGTAAAATTGAAATGCTATCCAGGAAGATTAGGCCAAACCTAATGAAATGAACAATACTGAGGGCATACTATCAGACATTACTTTAAGTAGTCAATAGTAAAGTTATGAAAAATATAAACTTTTTTGTTTTTTGGTAAAAAAAGTGGAAATATTTAATAGATTTATGTCACCAAATCCCAAATGTGAAATTAAAGCCGTTGCCGTCCGGTGAACCCGTCTTCAACTTCGTGCCACCATTTGATTTCTGCGGAATCACCCATTTGCCAGCAGAGAAGAACGATGCGGCCGTCGCGAAGACACGGAAAATCGATCAATCCGCGTGTGTAATCTTTTAGCTGAACGCCGAGTTCGTGGATCTCAGTCGTCAGTTTGCCGAGTTCATAAAGAACGTGGACGTAATTTGACCCGCCGTGCATTCCGCCGCCGCCTTGTTCCGCGGAATTTGCCGCCGCTTGTGCCGATTCACGAAAAGCGGCGACCGAAGCATAATATTTCTGTATCTGCAAAAGCATCGGGCGAACCGTCGTTAATAGTTCGTTGGCTTCATCAAGCGTAAAAATTTTCATCTGTCGTCCTTGACGCGAACCAAATCTGATAGATCTTCTGTTTCTTCGTCCGTAAAACTTTGCTGATAATTAATTTCGTTGTTAATTCGCGTAAAGCTATCGTTTGAATTTCGCGTCAAGATTTCGGGCACGGGCATTTCCTCGGGCGGAATAAATGACGGAATATCGTAATGTCCGGGTTGCGAAGTGTCTTTGCGAACGAGCTCGGCAATGTCGCCAAGATCAATAAAAAAGTCAGCGACATCAATCAGACGCGGCGCGGTATTTGAGCGAAAGCCGGCAACTTCGACGCGGCAGCC
>JANLTD010000388.1:0-5937 GCA_031362765.1 Acidobacteriota bacterium
TCGGCCGACGATCTGCGCAGTTGGGCGGAACTCGGACGGCGGCTCGCGATGGGCAGTGCCGATCAGGGCGCGAAATTTTTTACGGATGGCGTCAGCGGTTTGAAATTCGTTCCCGAAAAGACGCGTCCGCTGATTTTTCAGATCTGCACGCGCCAGCTTGTTCTTTCGAGTTCGATCGCGCTGGAAACTTTTGAGCTGATTCCGCGTCTGGCAAAAGAGATAGACGACGACGCGTCTTTGAGCGATTTCCTGAAATTGGCAAGCGAGATCGCCAATCGTTCTGCCAAGCACAGTTCGGATTTTTTGCATAAAACTCCGGCGGTTTGGGTTGCGTTGAAAAGATTCGATAAAGATGCGACAAACTTAAGTTTGTCGAACAACCCTGGCGATCCATCAATTCTGACTAAATTGAATACCAGCGATAAAACGACAAACTTAAGTTTGTCGGACAGTCGGATCGTCGCATCGTCGGTCATCGCGCTGGCTTCCGGTTTTGCCAGCCGGACGGGCGGAATGACCGCCGATCTATGGACGAATCTGCCCGAGTCTTTGAAAAAAGTTTCCGCCGAAAACGCCGTTGTTTTAATGGAGAGAGCGCGTGCATTTCTCGAATACGGCGGCAGCGTGACGCTTCATTTCGTGACGGCCGGAAGCGACGTTTTGCAGAAAACCGACGCGGTTTTTGAAGATTGGTGCGCGTGTTTAGAGCTTATCGCCAAAAACGGTAACGCCATTTTGATCGCCTTTCTCCGTGCCACGCCGAAGTTTTTCGCGCAAATTCAAACTCTCAAAAAGAAGGACGAAATCGTTGCGATTGCCCGAAAAGTACTAAATCTTGTTGCTGAAATTGCCGAAAAAGATGCGGAAAGCGCGCTTGCCGCGTTTCGCTCATCGGCGCAGGCACTCAAAAAAGTTTCGCTCGAGCAATTTGCAGAATGGGTTGAAACGGGTTTGGTCGAAAAAGAAAATGTCTCGGCAAAAGCGCGGAAAAGTTATTTCGCGCTCGAGACGCGCCAGTCAAACGAACTGCTGCAGGAAGCCGAGGAAGGCTTGCCGCTTGAGAAGATCCAAACCGTTTTACGCATTTATGTCGAAGGTCTGACAGGCAAAGAAGTCGAGATCGCGCCATTGACGGCGATGCCGCAGGAATCGCGCATTGGCGACGGCAAGACGATCTATCTGCCGTCAAACGTCAAGGAATTCGATTCCGACGAGATGGATTTCCGGCTTTACAAAGTTCTCGCCGCACACGGCGCCGGACAGATCGAATTCGGAACTTTCGAGAAAGATTCCAAAAATCTGAAAGCGGCATTTGCCGAACTCAATGAACTTTATGCCGCGACCGCCGATGAAACGGACGCTTTTTCGCTCGGCGGATATATCGAGGACGTGCGAAAAGGCGAAAAGGCTTGGTCCGATGACGAGATCCGCGCCGACGTAAAAAAACGTCTCAAAAAATTGCCGAAGGATTCCGATTACCGCGTCGTTTTGCAGGTCTTTCCCGAACCGCGGCTCGCCAAAAAGATTTTCGGGACGATGGAAAATGCGCGAATTGATGCCGCCTTGCGCCAGACCTATCGCGGACTTCGGAAAGATCTGGATTTGATGCAAAATTTCCTGCGGACGCGGCGACCATATATTTTTGATGTTCCGATGAATCAAGTACCGTTTGAACTCCTGTTTCAAATTACGCTTTGCGGCGGCGCGACCGACGACGCGCGCCAATTTTACGGGCAGATCGTTTCAGAAATTGAAACAATTGTCGAGAATTATTTACGAACATTTAACCGCCGAGACACAGAGGCGCAGAGAGATTTGAAAAAAGATTCAAAAGAAAAACCGTCTGAAAAAAACTCAGCGTCTCAGCGTCTCAGCGGTGAAAAACATCTTTCTTCTGTCGCAGATTCATTGGTGGCGACGAGCCGCGTTTATACGCTTTTTCAAAACATCACGCCCGAAGAAACGAACGCCGAAGATTCACAGGAAAACGAAAAGAAAGGCGATTACGCTTACGAAGATAAAAATTCAAACGAATCGGTTTTGGAAAATCAGGTCAAACGTGAACAAAAGCCGAAAAAGGCGCAGGACATCAAAGACGTGTTCAATGCCTGGAACACGCTTGACGATGACGACCAGGAACCCGACGACCTTCAAGGCGCAGAGGTTTGGGCAAATAACGAGATGCCCGAACAGCCTTTGGAACAAGGTGATTTGGCTTTCAGTTACGACGAATGGGATCGCGAACTGAACGATTACCGCGTCGGTTGGAGCCGCGTCATCGAGAAAAAGGTCAAGCAAGGCGACCGCAATTTTGTCGAACTGGCGCGTTCGCGGTATCGCGGCGTGATCTCTTCGATCCGTCATCAATTCCAACTGATGAAACCCGAAAATCTGACGCGCATCAACCGTGAAATTGACGGTGAAGATTACGATCTCAACGCGCTCGTCGAATACGTTGTGGACAAACGCGCCGATGGTCAGCCATCGGAAAATATCTACACGAAAAGATTAAGAAAACAGCGCGACGTTGCCGTTTCTTTACTTCTTGACCAATCTTCTTCGACGGCGCGTACCATCACGCGCAATCCGTTGCAGCCTTACACGCATCCCGGACGTAGAATCATCGAGATCGAAAAAGAAGGCCTGGTGCTGATGAGCGAAGCCCTCGAAGCTGTCGGCGATGTTTATTCGATCAATGGTTTTACGAGTGAAGGCCGCCGCAACGTGAAATTCTACGTCGTCAAGGATTTCTCGGAAAAATATTCCGAAGAGATCGAAAAAAGGATCGGCGGCATCACCTTTCAAAACAATACGCGAATGGGCGCGGCGATCCGTCACGCAGCGGCCAAACTCAAACGTCAGGAATCGCGCACCAAGCTTTTAATCATCTTAACGGACGGCCGTCCCTACGACCACGATTACGGCGACGCGCGGTATGCGAGAGAAGACGTGCGCGAAGCCCTCACGGAAGCCAAAATGCAGGGCATCACGCCTTTCTGCATCACGATTGACCGCGAATCCGAAGCCGAACTCCGCGATCTATACGGCGATGTCGGCTACACGATCATTGACGATGTGCTGAGTTTGCCCGAAAGAATGCCGAATATTTATCGGCGTTTGACGAGTTAGGAATAAAATATAATAGACATCTTTTCAAAATAATATGGTTTTAGCCGTAGATTGAGTTTTGTTGATTTTTAGCCTCGTTTACGAGGGTTTCCGCGTTTCGCGGTTTTTAGGCAAGTCGTTGACGGCGTGGTGTGAATCAAGCGATGCTGAGATAGCGCGTTTTAACGTGCTTATTTTTTGCGGCTTAAACCAATCGGAAACGGACGTTAAAACGCCCTTAAATAATCTTATTGAGAATCCAACCCACGCCGTAAACGAACGTGGCTAAAACGTGCGAAGCGCAAACGAAGCCTTTTAAAACCGAGCTGAAATCGCAAGAATGTAAAAATTATTTTGGAAAAATCTCTAATGAAAAAAGATTTAATGCCAATGCGCGAAACAAAATTAAAAATACCGATAAAATCTGAGGATGACACGCCAGAAGTTTTCGCTATTTGCCTCGAAACCGATGACCGCGAACTGCTCATTCCTTTCAAAGTTTATCGCGTCAAACTGCGCGACGAATATGTCTGCGTGACAGATGAAATCGGCGAATCCGCCGTTTATCCGAGTAGCTTTTTTCTGCCATTACAACTTCCGCCGGAAGCCGTCAATGTGCTATCAACTGCTTATGTTTCGATTTCTTAAATGCCGAATATTTACCGGCGGCTGACGAGTTGAAATTTTATGGTAAAATGCTTTTATGCAAAATGATGTTATCGAAATAAATCCCGAAAAAGTCAGCGGAACTCCGGTTTTTGCAGGAACTCGAGTGCCGATAAAAAATCTTTTTGATGATCTCGAAGGCGGCGAAAGTTTGTAAGATTTTCCCTAAGGTTTTCCGCCTGTTTCGCGTGAACAGGCTATCGCCCTTTTTGGAAATGGCGGAAAAAGTCGGCGCGAATAAAAATTTTTGCGATCATTCTCTCGTTATGAAACTGGAAAGCGATTTCGATCTTTTTGCCGATGACGATATTCGCATCAAGAAAACGCGCATCGGCATCGAATCCGTACTTTACGAATATATTTATCGTGAACAAACGGCGGAACAAATTGCCGGGCGTTTCCCTTCGCTTAAACTCGAACAAATTTACGCGACGATTCTTTACAATCTGCATAGCCGCGAAAGGGTCGAAACTTATCTGCTGGATTGGTTGAGTTTTAGCCGAAAAATGCGCGAAGAACGAGCCGAAAATCCGCCGCCTGTCATTCTTCGTTTGCGATAATTGAAAGTTGAAAATTCTTGCTCACAGTTTAACGCGCATGAACGGAATTCGCTATCTTTTGGACGAAAATGTCAATCCGATTCTGCGTTCCGCACTCTGACACGAAAGCCAGAATTTAATCGGCTGGTAAGTCGGAATGTTAGGCGCGCCCGCACTTGGAACGGTTGACCCCGAAATTCTGATTTGGTGCGAAGAAAACGTTTTTATTTTGGTTGCAAACAACCGCAAATCAATGCGCGTTCATCTCCAAGGCCACTTGGCAACAGGTCGCCGCGCCGCCGGAATTCTCATCCTCAACGCTGAAATGAGCGTCGGCGAAACTTTTGTCAAACTCGTCCTGCGTCCAACGGCTTCATCTGCCAAAGAATATCAAGGCCAAATTATCTATTTGCCGATTAGCTGATTCATACGGCGATTTCGGCCAAACGGTCATTAACAATGTGTTGAGTTGGCCAGAAAGAAGGTCGAATATTTATCGACGTTTGACTTCTTGAAAATTCGTCAGCTTTTAGACGCCATTTCGAGTTGATATTTTTAGGGCAATCCGCTCCGCAATATTGACGGTTGCGAAGCGAAGTATAGAATAAAGATAGAGTTAATGTTCTTCATTTTGTTTTCTTGAGTAATACAGTTCGATGATGGATCGGTCTTCCCGGTGTTTTTAAGCCCCGTGACGCCGCGATAAACATAACTGCTTAAATCATTTGGCCAAAAGATATGGTAAGAAAGTTTGAATACACGGAAATTCTTGGTTGGTCGACCAGTCGTAATGAAACCTTTTCAACCTGCAAGCGGCAATATTACTACCAATACTACGGAAAACACGATAGCGAGTTCAATCCGCTTGAGATCAATGTCTTGAAGTCGTTAACATCGATTCCGCTCGAGGTCGGGAGCGTTACCCACGATGTTATCAGAACTTTACTCAACAGAATCCAAAAGACCGCCGAACCCGTCGACAATGACCGGTTTTTTCAATACGTGTCGCGTGTAGCAGGAAGAGCACTGGAGAGCAAAAGTTTCGCGGAAATTGAATATGGCGAGCGCGAGTCGGTCGATCTGGCGGTTGATATTGTCGGGCCGGTTGAAAGGGCTCTTCGCAACTTAATCGCGAGCGACCGTTTTTCCTGGTTGTTTGAAGAAGCGCTTATATCAAAGGATGAATGGATCGTTGAACCGGATGGTTACGGCGAGTGTCGGATCGATGGTCTGAAGGCTTATTGCAAGGTCGACTTTCTTTTTCCGATCGAGGACGAATTGGTGATTCTGGATTGGAAGACCGGCAGGGAAACGCGGCCGCGCCCCGGCGAAAGTCTTGACAAACATAGCAAACAGCTGCGCGGTTATATGATTTGGGCACACTTCCAGTTTGGCAAAAGCTACGACAAGATCAAACCGATTTTGTCCTATTTGCTGCCCGAGTATCACGAACGAGAGGTCTTCCTCAATGAATTCGACGTCGAGGAATTTTCAGACACGATAAGGCTTCAAACTGAGGAAATGTATCGCTATTGCGACGACATCGGGCGAAACGTGCCGAAAGCCAAATCTGCGTTCCCGCTAACAGAAAATTTAAGTTCCTGTAAATACTGTAATTTTCGAA
>JANLTD010000396.1:0-9692 GCA_031362765.1 Acidobacteriota bacterium
CCATGAGCGTCGCTTCGACGCGAAAAAGCCTTGTTAATTTTACCGCACTAAACCAGCAAACGTCATTTTCGCGCTCTCGCGCTCAGGCAACCGGGACGGATTGCGCTCCAGTCGCCAAAACTTATCACTGAGGTATTAGAACAGGCGAAAAAATAAGTCTGGCTTTAAATGTAGAGTCTGTTATAAACTGGTGTTAGATTTACTCATAAAAATTAAACTTTGAGGAGCAAAAATGCTTTTCCTTACTCAATCTGCCGCTGTTTACGGCGTTGATGCGCTCATTGTTGATATCGAAGTCAACTTACAACCAATTAAAGGCGAAACCGATTCGTCGCCGCCGGTTTTGATCGTCGGATTGCCGGATACGGCGATCCGTGAATCACGCGAGCGAATCCGTGCCGCGATTACGAACAGTTCATATTTTTTCCCGTTTCACAAAACGACGATCAATCTTGCGCCCGCCGACGTGCGCAAGGAAGGCGCGAGCTTTGATCTGCCGATCGCGCTCGGAATTTTGGGCGCGAACGGCGATCTGGGAAACTTTGAAGGCCTGGAAAACACCTTGAGCATTGGCGAACTCTCGCTTGACGGTCGCGTGCGGGCGGTGCGCGGCGCGCTTTCGATCGCGCTCCGGTGCCGCGAAAACGGTATCAAAAATCTGCTTTTGCCCGAAGAGAACGCCACCGAAGCCGCCGTCGTGCAGGAATTAAATGTCTTTCCGATTCGTGATTTGCGCCAGGCAGCGGAAATCGCGCAGGGTTTACAAAGCGGGCGCGGGACGCCGATTCCGCCGTTAAAACTCGACATAAAGGACATCAAGACGAATCAAACAAAATACCGCGTCGATTTTTCTGAAGTTCGCGGGCAATCGTCGGCAAAACGCGCGCTCGAAATTGCCAGTGCGGGCGGCCATAACATTTTGATGATCGGCTCGCCCGGTTCGGGTAAAACGATGCTCGCGAAACGTCTGCCGACGATCTTGCCGCCGCTCGAATTTGAAGAAGCACTGGAAATTACCAAAATTCATTCGGTCGCCGGGCTGACCGGAAAATCGGGTTTGATCACCCAAAGACCTTTCAAGAATCCGCATCATACGGTTTCGCAAGCCGGATTGATCGGCGGCGGTTCGATTCCGAAACCGGGCGAAGTCAGTCTGGCGCATTTGGGCGTTTTATTCCTCGACGAATTGCCCGAATTCGACCGCAGCACTCTCGAAGTTTTGCGTCAACCGATGGAAGACAAAGAAGTGACGATCTCGCGCGCCGCGACGAGCCTGACCTTTCCGGCAAATTTTATGCTCGTCGCTTCGATGAATCCATGTCCGTGCGGGTATTACGGTTCAGCGCGCGATTGTAAATGTTCGCCGCCGATCATTCAGCGTTACGTCGGCAAAATTTCGGGACCGCTGATGGACAGAATTGATATTCATATTGACGTTCCGGCCGTTAATTTCAAAGAATTGCGCGGCAAGGGCGTTCCGATCGGCGAAAGTTCGGAAACGATTCGCGCGAAGGTGATCAAGGCGCGCGAGATCCAGATCGAAAGACTGGCGGGCGAAAATGTCTATTCAAACTCGGCAATGTCGCCGTCGCAGATCCGTAGATTTTGCGCGCTCGATACGGAAAGCGAAAACCTGCTCGAACGCGCGATGCTCAAACAAGGTCTTTCGGCTCGTGCCCATGATAGAATCCTGAAAGTTTCGCGGACGATCGCCGATCTTGAAACGAGCGAAAATATTCAGCCCGAACATATCTCGGAAGCGATCAATTACCGCTCGCTCGATCGTAATTATTGGACTTAAGCAGGCTGCGACATTATGGTCGTTCAGAGTAACGCATTTATGCGTGAGAAAACGCCGCGCTTCGCTGGCGGTTTCACGGCTGAAGCCGTTACTCTGAACATTTGCTCACCTGCTTAGATCGCTGTGAGATCTAAATGTATTAATAATTGGATTTGAAAATACAATATTGATTTATTTCATTCTCCAAACTTTTATGGAAACAGCAATCGAAAAAAGCAATTCTTTCGTCATCGGTCGCGGCTCTTTGGACGCTGATCTGTCGGCAGCAGAACTTCGTTTGATCGTCGAAGAATCGCTCGTCGGAATTGCGCCGCAGTCCAAAATGTTGGCGATCGTTCCTGACAAAACCCGCGATGACAACACCGATCTGTTGTTTCCGTTCGCCGCCGAAATTTTAGCCGCAAGAAAAGTCGAAAAATTTGACGCGCTCGTCGCTCAAGGAACTCACGCGCCGATGAATCGGGCGGAAAAACGCGCTAAACTCGGCATCGGCGATGGCGAAACAATTCCGGGTTTAGGCCGAGTTTTCGATCATCATTGGCGCGATCCGAATGAACTGACAACGATCGGCAAACTCAGCGCGGAAACGGTCGGTGAATTAACCAACGGTTTGTTTGAAAAAGCGATTCCGCTGAGCATCAATAAACTTCTCGCGTCCGGAAATTACGATTACGTATTGATCTTTGGATCAACCGTTCCGCACGAAGTCGCCGGATTTGCGGGCGGTGCGAAATATTTTTTCCCCGGCGTCTCGGGCGCGGAACTGACCAATGCAACGCATTGGATCGGTGCACTGGCGGGTATCGAAAACATCATCGGCCGCGTTGAAACGCCGACCAGAAATTTGATCGAAGCCGCCGCCGATTTTGTTTCCGCAAAAATCATCTGTTTGACATCGGTTGTCACGCGAACGGCCGAAGATCGGCTGCAAACGCACGCGCTTTTTGCGGGAGATTTTCGAGCAGCGTTAAGACGTGCCGCGGAAATCAGCCGCCAGGTTCATATCAAATATGTCGCAAAAAAATACCGCCGCGTGGTTGCCTTGCTTGACGATCATTACGACGAACTTTGGACTGGCGGCAAGGCAAGCTACAAACTCGGCGGAATTATTGAAATAGGCGGCGAACTTATTATTTATGCGCCGCATCTTCATTGTGTTTCCGTTACGCATGGCGCCGTGATCGGAAAATTCGGCTACGCGCCGATTGAAAAAATTAAGCAGTTAGTCGCTGGATCGGACGAACTCAGAGCTAATCTGTGCGTGGCGGCGCATCTCGCCCATGTTGCGTTTGCCGGACACAAAGATGATGAAACGAAACCGCGTTTTACGATCACACTGGCTTCGCAGATCAGTGAAGAAATTTGCCGGAACGTCAATCTTGGGTTTTTGGAGCACAGAAATTTTCGGCGTGAAGATTATGAAAACGATCCGGAAACATTAATTGTCGAGCGCGCCGGACGCGATCTGTATTTGGTCGAACGGCAAATTTGAAATTTTTTGGAGTCTTTGTTTTTGAAGGTGATTTTTCGAACCTGAGGAATTGCCATCAGAAAACGGGACTTTGGCTATATTAATTTGAAATTTATGAAGAAGATCTTTCCGGTATTTTTGACGATTTTACTGTTTTTCGCGGCGGCTAGCGCACAAAATTCGCGCTCGTGGGATCCTGCCAGAACGTGGGTCTATTTTGTCGGATTGCTTGAATGGCAGAATTCCGAATCATTCGCTTCATTTCCGCAGTTAAATCGGCGCGACGAGGTTTTGCTAAATGTTCTTCGCGCTCAGGGAGTGCCCGAAAAGCAGATCATTTATCTAAAAGACAGCGAAGCGCGGATTGCCAAAGTCAAAGAAACCTTTCCGAAATTTCTACGGCAGGCGAAGACCGGCGATACGGTCATTGTTTATTTTTGCGGCCACGGCTATAAATCCGAGGATAACAAAAAGACCTATCTGGTGACCTATGATGCCAGCGAAACAAAGATGGGCTGGGATGTCGAAGCTCTGACCTATGACATCGAAAAAAATTTTAAAGGCGAGTCGGCAATCCTGATGGTTGATAATTGCTTTTCGGGCGCAGTGGCCGAAGCCGTCAAAGCGCGCAGTTCATCGTCAAACGTCTCATACGCCGTGATGACGTCATCGCCTTCAAATTCATCTTCGACCGGTAATTGGACGTTCACCGAAAGTCTGATCTACGCCTTTCGCGGCGATTCGTTCATTGACGACGACGCGGACGGCAAAGTTACTTTTTCCGAACTCGAAGCCAATTCGGCCGAGGATATGCTGTTTGCCGAAGAACAGCTCGCGCAATTCGTCTATACCGGAAATTTTGACAAACAAGGCACGGTCGCGATCTCGGCGATAAATTCCGCGCCGCGAATCGGTGAAAGAGTCGAAGCCTACAGCGTTGATGGGTATTACAAAGGATTTATCCGCGACGCCCAGAAAGGAAAGTTTCAAATTCGCTATTACGGCTATGAAGAATCGGACGACGAATGGGTCACGGCAAAAATGATTCGCCGCGCCGCGCCCAAACAATTCCGGGTCGGCACTCACGTTAAGGTTGAATCGGACGGAAAATGGTATCGGGCAAAAATACTGGCGGTTAAAGGCGGCGCGCATTATGTCGCGTATGACGATTACGGCAGCGAATGGAACGAATGGGTCTCGTCCAATCGCGTTCGTGGGATTCACTGATCAGGATTTCGGATGTCCGATGTCGGATGTCGGATTATTAATCAATCCCAATCTTGGACTTTTTCCGAAGATTTTTTCAAAAACCAGAGCAAAAAAAACAAAGACCTAAAACAATTAAGTAGGCGGGAAGAAGTTTTGCGACATTATGGTTGTTCAGAGTAACGCATTTATGCCTGAGAAACCGCTGCGCTTCGCTGGCGGTTTCACGGCTGAAGCCGTTACTCTGAACGAAGCAAAATACTTGATTACTTATGCTCACCTGCTTATGAAACTTGTTCGCTTTATATTTTACGCCTTAATTTGGTCTGACTAATATTGGGAATTATCAGAAAATAAAGTATTCCCAAAATCAAAAGCCGAATTTTTAAGACGGCAGCCGGTTTGAAAATAAACAAAGCAATTTACAATAAAGATACTTTTATTAAATTTATTACAATTTTTTATGTAATTTCTTGCAATTTATCTTGACAATTTCTTAAATTAATATTAACTTTTGCTAGGTCATACAACAAAGTATCTACAATTTGTTTATTCTACAACTTTGATTGCACATTAATAGAATTTTCGCTTGAGAATATAATCGCCTGTATCTAAATGATTTAGCTTAGAAACGGCACTTTTTGGATAGTTCTCGTTTTCAATCGCAGTGGGGATTTATTAAATGAATTTTGAGGTAATAAATGTTTGACGATTCGTCATTATTAACTATTCCCGCAGGGGATAATTGGTAGTTTTAAGTTTGAAGAAATAAAAAGTTAAATTGAGCTAGGAGGAAATTCTATGTATAAAGTTTTCTTGTCTCCGCAAAATATTTTCAGTCACTTGGTTGGACTAAAATCTTTTGTCGGGAATACAGGATTGGTTTTGATGTTTTTAGTTGCGTTGTTTCTGTTTCCCGTTGCGATTTCAGCACAGACAGGAACATCGGGTCAGATTTCGGGTAGCGTGACTGATTCAAACGGCGCATTGGTGCCGGACGCAACAATAACTGTGACAAAAGTGGATACGGGCGAGAAAAGAACTGTGACCACTACAGACGAAGGCAATTATGTAATTGCAAATCTGGCGATCGGCGTTTATAAGCTAACCGTCACAAAGTCAGGTTTCAAGGAAACAACCGTTTCCGACATTTCCGTCAACGTATCAAATACGACCAGACAAGACATCGCGTTGCAGGCCGGTGTTGTCGGGGACGTCGTTAATATTACGGCTGATTCGGTCCAGATCGAATCGCAGACAGGTACTGTCGGCGAGATCGTTTCAGGTGAACAGGTGCGCGAACTTCCTCTCAACGGACGGAGTTTTACACAGCTTACACAACTTCAACCGGGCGTTTCGGCGGCGAATAACTTCGACAGTAAACAAAAAGGTTTGTTTGGCGGCGTTGATTTTTCGGTTAACGGAAATTCAGGGCAAGCCAACTTGTTCTTAACTGATGGCGCCAACAACAATGACACGGGTTCGAACCGTACGATTCTGCTTTTCCCTTCAATCGAGGCAATTGCGGAATTCAAGTCACTGCGTAACAGTTATGGACCGGAATATGGTCAGGCAGCCGGTGCGATCGTTTCGATCGCAACCCGCGGCGGCAGCAACCAATTCCACGGAAGTTTGTTTTATTTCGGAAGAAATGACGCACTCAACGCGACCGAACTTTTTACAAAAAATAGCAAATTGACAAAAGAAGCGCTGCGGCGGAACGATTATGGTTTTTCGCTCGGCGGTCCGATCGTCAAAGATCGTTTATTTTTCTTTTATTCGCAGGAATTCAATAAAGAAATCCGCGGTAAATCACGTTTCGGCAGTGTTCCGACCCTGCTTGAAAGACAAGGGAATTTTTCTCAGCCGAGGATTCTCGCAAACGGAACTCGCTGTTCTCCTGCCGGCAACACAATAATCCCCGCTGCGAACTTGAGTGCTTCGGGATTGTCTCTGATTAAGATATTTCCGCTGCCAAATACGTCAAGCACGACAAGTTGTAACAATTGGGCCACCGCTGCCAATTCGCCGATCAATTTTCGCGAAGAAAACGTTCGCATAGATTACAACGTAAACTCCAAAAACAAGATATTCGGGCGCTATACCCAGGACCATTGGGGAAATCCGAATCCGATCCTGTTTAGTAATCTGTGGGGCGATGATGCGTTCCCGACCATCGAAAGCAGCTGGACACAGCCGTCGCGTCAGGCAGCGGTCAAGTTGACAACGCAGCTTTCCGGAACGGCGATCAACGACGTTCAATTTTCATATTCTGCTAACCGCATTATTGTTGATCCGGGTTCAGGTGCTGACATAAACGCCGAGATCAATACAAAAATTCCGGGATTATTCCCGACTTCGGGCAAGATTAATGGTATTAATCGTCCGCATCCGGTTTTCTGGGGTGGGATCGCTCCTTATTATTCAAACTCGGGTTCCGATCTATGGACTCAAGCACCGTTCAGAAACTCGCTCGATATCTATTCCGTTCGAGACGACGCTTCGATGGTCATGGGAAATCACGCCTTAAAAATGGGATTTCTTTTCGACACTGCGGCCAAGAATGAAGATTCCGGCCCGAACAATGAAGCGACGCAATTCTGGGGAGCCGATTTACCGTCCGTCTTAACTAATGGATCGCTGATCGGTTTTAATGAAAGCAATACGATGGCGATCGGACAAAACCGATATAAGAATCTCGAATTCTATTTTGGAGATTCGTGGAAAGCCAAACCGAACCTGACCCTTGAATTAGGAGTCCGCTACTCTTTGCTTTATGAGCCGAATGATAAACGTGATCGGATCAGTGGATTTCTGGCTTCGGCATATAATCCTGCGAGACCCGCAACTGACCCGTGTAACGGACTGGTAGTTCCGAAAGGAACCAACCCGTGCGCCGGAATTGCAGGCGCCAGCACGCCGGCACAATTCTCGAATCGGTCATTGCGCGATAATAACTACAAGAACCTTGCCCCCCGGTTGGGTGTTGCATGGGATGTTTTCTCTGACGGCAAAACTGCCATCCGGGGTGGATTCGGACTGTTTTATCTTCGTGAACGAACAAGTCCATATTTTGCCGCATTGACCCAGAATGCGCCTTTTGTAATTTCGAACGGGGGACGGCGAACCTTGGATGGGTCCAATTATGTCGAGCTTGGAGCGGCATCGGCTGGTCGTCCGCAATTCGGATTAAGTCCGGAAGCGGCAACCCCGTATTCAATGCAGTTTAACATTTCATTTGGTCAACAGTTATGGAAAGAAACGGTGTTGGAAGTTGGCTATGTCGGCAATCGTGCCCGCAAACAATTGACAGCCAATGATGTCAATCAGGTAAAAGAGACAAACCGAAAGGCGGCCGCCTTTGCCGCGGATGGAAATGCGGTGAATGCCCTTCGTCCATTTAGCAATTACGGTTCGATCTATCAGTTTGAACGAAATGGAAGAGCTGATTACGATTCGCTGCAGATCTTGTTTAGAACTCGATTCGCGAAGAGTTTTTCGTTGCAGGCGGCTTATACATTTTCGAGATCGCTTGCCGACTTTGGTCTGAATGACTCGTCCGGTACACCAAGTGATTTTTCGGTCTTGGACAGAAACAACCGGGGACTTGATTTTGCCGAATCGGATATTAATCGGCCGCATATTTTTGTGGCAAACATGATTTACAATCTGCCGGCATTCAATGGGTCTAATTCGTTTGTCAAAAACGTAATCGGCGGTTGGGAAGTTGCCGCGATCGTTCAAGTTTCGAGCGGAACTTCGCTGACACCGAATCTATTCAGTAACTTTGGCGGTTTCCAAGGCGCAATTACCGGAACCGGAACAGGCAAAAATAATCAGAGACCGATTCGGGTTGAGAGTGAACCATGTTCGCTCAAAAGTACACAAGGCAGCTTTTTCAATCCGAGAGCCTGGACGCTGGTTGGCTACAAGATCGGTGAAACCATTCCGAAAAAATCAACCTGTTCAGGCCCCGGAAACAGGAACTTTGATTTGTCTTTTTACAAGAACTTTGCACCTTCCTGGCTAAAAAATAGCTTCCTGGGTGAAGGCGCGAGAATGCAATTCCGATTTGAATTCTTTAACGCATTCAATAGTGTTAATTATGGAGGCGGCTCTCTGCCGGTCAACTTCTATAACGGACCAGTTACGTGCGGAGCCAATCCGTGCAGTATTACAAATAACACAATTACCTCTACGGGAGCAGCAGAAGGTAATTTTGGAAAAGCGTTTGGTACCAAAGGCGCTCGAGAAATTCAGTATGCCTTCAAGCTGTATTTCTAGGGCTTAACTGCTAAAAGAACGGCAAGAAGATAAATGCTGAAAAGCATATATTTTCTTGCCGTTTTTGTTTTGTGATATACTTTTTCCGACACCCCGAACATTTGAGATCGAGTAGTTTTTTTATTTGTTATGACTGCAAGAATATTGTTTTTTGTTTTAATTTTTTCAGCCTGTCATGTCTATGCTCAAAAACTGACTCCGCAAAAAACTAACCTCAAATCAGCGAATCAAAACAATCAGACAACCGATGAATTACAAAAACATTTGAGCGCGGCGGAAACCTATCAAATTTCCGGCGACCTCGCGAATGCAGCTCTTGAAAATCGGGCAATTGTCGGTATTGCGCTTGAGCGATTCGGAAATATTGCGATTGAAGAAGGCAATTACGCGGACGCGGTCAAACTCCTCAGCGACGCCATAACTTACGGCGACAGCGCCGCCAACAGAACAAATCTGGCAATCGCGTATCAGCGTCTCGATCAAGTTGATAAAGCCATCGTTGAAGCGCAAAATGCAATTACCATTGATCCGAAATACCCGTACGCTCATTATATCCTCGGAAATATTTATTATCTCAAAGAGGATTACCAGGCGGCCTTGCCGGAGCTTGAAAAGGTCTTAGTGCTGGCTCCTGATTTTGATGCCGCGCAGGCCCTCGGTTTAACGTATCTCTACTTGAAACAGCCTGAACGCGCAAGACTTTTATTTGATGAATTACAGATCTCTAATGGTAAAGAAAGTGCCGATCTGCATATTTTGTTTGGGCAAGCATTTGAACAAACAAATTATCCGCTTGAAGCCGAACGCGAATTTAAACGGGCCTTAGTCATTGATCCGAAACTGCGCCGGGCCAATTTCTTTCTTGGGTATGTGATCCTGCAGCACGGCGGAAGCGAGAGAATAGCGGAAGCCGGCAAGGCGTTTGAAGAA
>JANLTD010000454.1:0-2827 GCA_031362765.1 Acidobacteriota bacterium
CGATAGACCGCGCTCGATTCCGAAGATTTTTGGAGTTCGGCAAAGGCCTCCTGTTCCTTGCCTTGCCTTAGATGAAAATTCCCGTACTGCCAATGGACATTGCTGTAATTCGGAGCAAGGCTGACCGCGTACTGAAATGCTTTTTCGGCTTTTTCGTAGTTTTCGGTTTGCTCATACACGCGTCCGAGTTCGAGCCAATAGCGATAATCAGCGCGAGCGAATCTGACGGTTTGTTCAAAACCTTCAACCGATTTAAGAAGGCCCTCAGCCGTGAATGTTTCCTTGTCAATGCTCGCTTTGAACCAATTTGTGATCGGGTCACGCGGGCTGAGCGATTTTGACATTTCCGCGATCTGCTTGGCATACGGGTCGTTTGTCGAAGTCAGCGAAGCGAACATATTCCCAAGCTGCCAACTTACCGAAAACCACGCAAAAGTGAACGCGCCAACCACGCACGCGAGTAAAATCATCCGTCCTTTCCAGGTTTTTGTTTCGATAATGTTTATCTGTTCCGCCACGATGTTAGAAAGTTATTCGATTTATGGAATTTAATCAAGCGAGCAAAAATTCCGAGATTTTTTCAACGACAAATTCCTGTTGTTCTTTTTTGAGTTCAGGAAAGATCGGAACCGCGAGCGTTTCCTTTGAAGCTTTTTCACTTTCCGGAAAATCGCCGGTCTGGTACCCGAGATATTCAAAGCACTCCTGCTGATGCAGTGAAACCGGATAATAAATATCAGTGCCGATCTCGTTTTCGGCTAAGTATTGTTTGAGATCATCGCGCCGTTCGGGAACGCGAATGACGAATTGATTATAAATATGCCGCGTGTTTTCGCGCTCAAACGGCAGAACGATCTGTTCGGTCAAACCGGCGTCGTTAAAAAGCTCCCGATAATGATCGGCATTTGCTTTGCGCTGATCAGACCACGAATCAAGATGCGGTAATTTAACGCGCAGAACCGCGCCCTGAAATCCGTCGAGCCGTGAATTTAATCCGACCCATTTGTGATAATAACGCTCGAAAGAGCCGTGGACGCGAAGCGCAAGGAGCTTGTCCGCGAGCGTGTCGTCGTCGGTCGTCATAAAACCGCCGTCACCCATTCCGCCGAGGTTTTTCGACGGATAAAAACTGAAACAACCGATCGCGCCAAACGCTCCGGCGCGAACTCCGTTTTCTTCCGCACCGATCGCTTGCGCCGCGTCTTCAACAAGCGGGATATTATATTTCGCGCTGATCTTTTGCAGTTCCGTCATATCGGCGCATTGCCCATAAAGGTGAACCGGTTGGATCGCTTTTGTGCGTTCCGTGATCTTTGCCTCGATCTGTGAAACATCCAGATTATACGTTTGCGGATCAATATCAACAAAGACGGGTTTGGCGCCCAAACGCGTAACGGCCGAAACGGTCGCAAAAAAACTATACGGCGTTGTAATAACCTCATCATCAATGCCAATGTCGAAAGCCATCAGCGCAAGCAGAAGCGCGTCTGTTCCTGAAGCGCAGCCAATCGCGTGTTTCGTGCCGCAATATTCGGCTAATTCTTTTTCAAGCGCGGCAACCTCTGCCCCCAATATAAAGCCGTTCGTATCTAAAACGCGACCCAGAGCGGCTTCGATCTCAGGTCTTAAGCTTTGATTTTGTTCTGCTAAGTCTAATAATGGAACTTTCATTAGTTTGGTTTTTGGTTTTTGGTCTTTGGTCTTTAGCAAAAAACTAAATACCAAATACTAAAAACACTTATAGAAAACTAATTTTACTCAATCAATCCTGAATTTGCATTTTGCGCTTTTCTTTTTTAGCTTTAATAGAATGATTTCCGATATAAAAACACGCACAGACAAAATAATTAAACGGCTCAAAAAAGCATACCCGGACGCGCATTGCGCCCTTAATCACACGAACGCTTTTGAATTGCTGGTCGCGACGATCCTTTCGGCGCAATGCACGGACGACCGCGTAAATATCGTAACGGCGACGCTTTTCCGCAAATACCGCACACCTCAGGATTATTTGAATGTTGCGGCGGAAGAACTCGCGGACGACATCAAAAGTATCAACTTTTTCAACAACAAAACAAAAAGCATCCAGGGCGCGGCTCGAAAAATAGTCAAAAACTTCCGGGGCGAAGTTCCCCGCACGATGGAAGAATTATTAACATTGAGCGGTGTTGCGCGAAAGACGGCGAATGTTGTCCTTGGAAATGCCTTCGGCATTGCTTCGGGCGTGGTTGTTGACACGCACGTTTCGCGGCTCTCGCAAAGATTAGGCTTAACGGAAGAAAAAACGCCCGAAAAGATCGAGAAAGATCTGTCGGAACTGGTCGCACAGAAAAATTGGGTAATGTTTCCGCACTGGCTCATTACACATGGACGAAGAGTTTGTAATGCCCGAAATCCGAAATGCGCCGAATGTGTTCTCGAAGATATTTGCCCGAAAATCTAGGGCTTATTCAAAGTCGCCAAAAGCGAAGAATTGGGTATCAGCTCTCAGATCTCAGCTATTCCGAGAAGTAACAGGTTAACTTCGGAATAACTGATCACTGAGAGCTGATAGTTTCGGATACCACGAGCGTAAATATTTTTTTATTCTCGCCTACTTTGAAAAAACCCTACCCGAAAACCGGAATCGGTTCCACGGATTAAGAGATCGTGCGATGTTTGTGTTAAAATAATCTTGCTATGAAAAACTATAAAGTAATCCTGAATATCACGAAAGCGGGCGAAACGGAAATTTTAGAAGCTGAATTCGGCGGCAGAACGCCGGACGAAAGCATCACAAATTTAATGGATTTGGCGTTTTCATTTGGGCGCGACGCGGAAGTTGAAC
>JANLTD010000693.1:0-2788 GCA_031362765.1 Acidobacteriota bacterium
TAACAAAAAAGCCTGTGTTTCGGCGTGAATTTTCATCACGCCGAAACACAGGACAAGACTTATCAGCAAAAAAACTTTCATCTCTTTTCTCGCAAAAAGCACCGCCTGCGCAACTGAATGATTAGTTGCCAAGACGCCACATTTTGTTTCAATCAATTTCAGATAACCGAAGGCTGTGCGTAATTCAGTTTTTACAAATCCAATTATCACTCGGTTTAACTACTGCCCGCCAATTGCAAATTCAATGGACTCGGTTTAGAGGCGCGGCTACTGCCCGCCAATCGCAAATTCAATGGACAGCGGGCAGTAGCCCGCCTCTAAACCATTGAAATTATTTATATTTAATTACGCACAGCCTTCAGATAACTAATTAGAACGTGAACCGCGCACCGATTTGAATATCACGCGGCGGTTGACGTGTCGGACCGTTTGTAAAACCGAACCGACCGAGATTATTGGCGCCCGGCGTGGTTAAATTCGGCGTATTGCTCGGGTTGACACTATAGGATGAAAAATACGGACGATTGAGCGCGTTGATCGCTTCGACACGAAGCTGAATCTTCATTCCTTCGCGAATCCGGAAGTTTTTCGACATTCCGAGATTGAAGTTCAGAAATCGCTGATTGCGAAGATTGGTCGTCGTCAATGGAAAATAGCGAAGCGTGTTGTTGCTGCCGATATTGGTTGTTCCGAGACCGATCGCCGCCGGTGCCGCAGCGCCGTTAAAGACAAATCCGAGCGGATAAAAACCGGTAATATCAAAAGCCGGAATGTCTATGCCGTAGCGTCTGCCGTCTTTGTCTTTTTTGCCGAGAAAGCTTTTTAAAAGACGCGGATCGGTGACACGGTTGTCGTAATAGACATTGCCGAAAACTAGCGGTTCGCCCGATTGCCATTCATAATTCGATTGAAATTGCCAACCGCCGATGAATGCGTCGAGCCACTGATTCCAATCTTTTCCGATCGCGCGACCGCGGCCGATCGGTAATTCGTAAATTCCCGAAAACGTAAAGCGGTGCGGACGTTCGGTCGGCGAGATCTGTTCGGTTAATTCCGCGTCCTGCGGATTAAGCCGCGCAGTTTTTTCGTGTTCGCGCGAGAACGAATACGAAGCATTCAGAGAAAGCCCTTTGTTAAATCGCTTGGCAACCTGAATTTGGATCGAATTATAGTTACTGCTGCCGTTGTATTCCGACAATGTAACGTTTCCGAATTCCGGAAACGGCGTCAGCAGATTGCGGCGCGTGATCGTTGCCGCATTAAACGTGGCATTGCTCGGAACCAATCCGCGAAACGGATTTGGCACGGTCGCGCCGAGGAAAGTTGAAACCGTCGAACTGAATTCCAAAGTGTTGTTCAGATAGACGGCCGGAATCGTGTTTATCGCGCGGTCAACCGACAGATTAGAACCGCGTGAATGAATAAAGTTCACATCTAATCCGATACCGTACGGCATCTGTCGTTGGAATCCGATCACAAATCGCGTGTAGGTCGCATTCTTGCGGTCGTGCGACAGAACGGTCAAATCGCGGCCGATGAAGGTCGCCAACCCGAGGCTCGAACCCGGCGAATCGGCAACTCCGGTCGGAAACGGATTGTTCAGATTGGCAATGAATGTCAAACCGTTGTTTGTCGAAGGCGTGAAAAGCGTCGGCGTGGAAAAGCCCGACTGATTGATCGCCGTAATTTGAAAAGGCGCGGTGAAAATTCCGAAGCCGCCGCGAATGACGGTTTTGTCGTCGAGCGAATATGAAATACCGAAACGCGGCTGCCAGTTGTTTTTATCTGCGCCCTGCGTCGCGTCGCCTTTGCCGCCCGCGAACAGCAAGCCGCCCGCGAGATTTTGGATGGCATCCACGGGAACGCCCGTCGGAACGCTTGCGTTGTAATTTGCCAACGCGGCGGCGCGCAGCGGATTTGCCGAAATGGAGTCAAATCCTGTCACGATGCGTCCCTGGGCTTCGGTCGCGCCCGTTTCGAATTCATAACGAAGTCCCCAATTAATCGTCAGACGCGGATTGATACGCCAATCATCCTGAAAGAACATTCCGTGATATTTCGTTTTGACGTTATAAACGGCCGGGTTATCAATAATGCTCGTCGTCGCGTTCGCCGTCGGAATTCCTAAAAGAAAAGCGGCTATATCGCGTCCGTAAGCGGCGCGAAGCGCGGTACTCGAATTCGATGCCTGAGCCGTATAAGTTCCGTCAAACTGAAAACGTCCTGCCCGAAATCCGTTTGTTTCGTTCTTTTCGTTAAGAAGCCGCAGATCGTAACCATAGCGGAAAGTGTGGTCGCCAAATATCTGTGTGATGGTCGGCTGAACCGAAAACATATTGAACGGACGAAACAAACCTTCGTTGTAATCCGAACGGTTCGAGCCGATCGCATTGGCGATCGAAGCCGTCGTAAAACTCGCAAAATCGAAACGCGGAATCACGGTTGAGCCGCGAAAAGCCGCCAAGGCCGGTCCTGAAAACCCGAGATCGGCGGGTGCGATCGGATTCGCCGGACGGCGTTCCTGTGAAAACAGGTTGTAGCTTCCGCGAATGTCGAGAATAATGTTTGACGAAAGCGTCGCCGTATAATCGAGATTGCCGCCTTTGTTGACGCGATATTCAAAACCGCGCGTCGGCGAATCAGGCTGACCGATCCAGTTATACCGGTCTTCCGAACTCTTGCTGTAATAAAATTTCCCGAAAAGTTTGTGATTGCCGCTGAAATTATGGTCAACTTTCCCCAAATATGATTTATAGGGGCGAATCAAGTTCATATTCGAAGCAAAAAC
>JANLTD010000514.1:0-3021 GCA_031362765.1 Acidobacteriota bacterium
TTTTCGGCGTGGTTTTTAACGCGACCAGTGCTTTCGGTCTAAAGACGGTTAAATTGGACAAAGTTAAATTTACCGAAAACGTCAAAGGTCTGTTTGACGGAAATGTGAAGGGCTATCAGGTGATTCTGCTCAAAGACGGGAATATTTATGCCGAAGTTGCCGGCGGCGAAGCCCGCAATAAAGTTGACGGTCAAGCCGATATGACGGTCAATACGCCGTCGAATATCGGCAGCACGGCAAAAATTTTCGGTGGTGTCGCGCTTTTGAAGTTTTTTCAAACCCCAAAAGGCAATCTTAATCCATATGGCAAAACCGTTGACCAATGGCTCGATATGGAAATTTTCCCTTATCTTCCGGCGATTTGGCAGGCTAATGCCGATAAAAGTTGGAAAAAAGTAACTTTCCGTCAACTACTTCAGCACAAATCGGGCGTGCGTGCGCTGACAGACGCAGAAAAAAAAGCTTTTGTAGCTAAAGGCTACAGAAATGGTTCGCCGTTTATTTATTTGCTGAAACCGATAAACGAGGCGGATCGCAATAAGCGGGATTATGAAAACTTTAATTTTACAATTTTGACTTATTTGGTTCCGGCGGTTACGTCGCTGACGCTTTCCAGTTTTCTCGATAACAAAGTAACGAAAGAGAAATTAAAAGTTGATGATTTAGCCATCACACAATTGCTCGGCAATGAGTTTGAAAAATATCTGCGTGCCAACTCGTTTGGAAAAATCACGCCGAAAATCAATCCGAGCTGTGATGCGCCGAATGAATATCCGAAACAAAATAAAATTTTCGCAATGGCATACAATTTTGCCGCCGACGCGACCAAAGGTTATCAATGGTCTGAACGCGAGCAAAACGGCTCGTGTTACGCACAGGGCGGCTGGTATCTTTCGGGGCGCGAACTTGCCGCCTTTGCCGCGAATTTCGACCAGACGGAAACGCTTGTTTCCAATGAAACAAAAGCCAAAATGTTTGACAACAGCAAAGCGGATGATCGGCTTGTTTGGTCAACTTTTTATACGAATCCTTGGATCAAAGAAAATTTAGGTGTCAGCAGAATGCCGGCAATGGACGGCGGACAGGACGGTTACAGTTCGGTTTTTATAAAAATGCCGAACGGTTTTTTCGCAGTTGCCATCGCTAATTCAGCCGATTTGAATGCAAATGATTTGGCAAAAATTTTGCTTGCATCATTCAGCGATGCGGCTAGTTTATAACTGCATTTCAAATTTTATCTCACCTTACGCGGTTAGTAGTTTCGGCCCGATTTATCGGGCTTTCCGCGAACCGGCACCGAGCCGCGCCCATTTATGGCGCGGTCAAATGCCGCCTACGGCGGAAAGCCTCGTGAACGAGGCTAAAATCGCGTAGGTAACGGAGGGAAAATAAAGTACTCCACTTGATTTTGGACAAATCAGAACCATCTGCGGTAGCGAATGGGTTTTTGCGGAATTCACAATAATCGTGAAAAGTAACCGGCCACTTAGGCGCAGGCGGTTCTGACCAGTTCAAATTGAAATGGAGTGCTTTATTTTCCAGTTGTTACTAAGGTGAGTCTATTTCAAATCCGTCGGCAATTTATGTCGGCGGATTTTTTCTTTAAATATAATTTTTTCTGCTCCGATGACAGTTTTGCCGTAACCGAAACGCAGTAGTAAATGAAGCCGGGAAAGCGGTTTGAAATAAAGGAGAATTATTATGAAAAATCTACATCCATCTATTATCGGTTTATTCGCAATTTTAATCATTGGCGTAGTGTCGGCAAACGCGGCGACTTGGACGGTTACAAAATTCACGAACAGCAACGACAATGTTTGCGACGCGGATTGCAGTTTGCGCGAAGCCGTTTTCAACGCAGATTCGGGCGACACGGTGGTTTTCGATTCAAATCTCTTCGGGCAGCAATTCACGCTCGGCGGTTCGGAAATCGTTATCACCAGACGCATCACGATTGACGGACAACTAAATCCGAGCATCGCATTTATTACGGGCGAAGACGCGAGCCGCATTTTTTTGATTGAAGCGGGCGGCTCGTTGGATTTGCGAAACGCGGCTCTTCAAAGCGGTAACTCCGCCACAAGCACTTTCGATGCTGGCAGAGGCAGCGCGATTAACGCCAAACAAACCGCTTCTTTATCGCTTAACCGCGTGTGGGTTCGCAACAACACGGCGACCGTCGGCGCAATTGTCGTGCGAACGGGAACTCATCATATTACAAACAGTTCATTTAACACCAATACCGCGTCAACCTGTTTGGCAATCTATAATCAAGATCCCGATGCCAATCTTTTTATGGCGAATGTTACGCTGACCGGCAATTTTGACCCGGGCAATGACGGCACCTCGTCGGGCGCGATTTGCAATAGCGGAAATCTGACAATTCGTAACGCAACGATTGCTTACAATACAAGTGAGATTGGCGGAGTCGCAGGCGGCGTTTTTAATTTCGGCGGCGGAATTTTGAATCTTGGGAATACCATCGTCGCGCAAAACACGGCGGATTTTGCGCCGGATATTTATTCAATCAACAGCACGGTAACATCAGTCGGCGGAAATTTAATCGGCAGCACGCAAGGCACACCTGTCGGAACTTTTACGCAGCCGAGCGACATCACGGGCGTTAATCCGCTTCTTGCGCCGACTAATTCCAACCAAGGCGGATTTCCGGTTGTTTCGCATCCGCTACAAGCCGGAAGTCCGGCGCGAAACGGCGGTTTGAATGCAAATGCGGTTGACCCTTTGACGAATGCGCCGCTGACGACCGACACACGCGGCACAGGATTTCCGCGAATTACCGACACAACCGTTGACATCGGCGCGTTTGAAGATCAATCGGGCAACACTTCGCTGATTGTTTCAAAAAACGCGAACAGCAACGATTTGGTTTGCGACACCGATTGCTCGCTTCGTGAAGCCGTCCATCAGGCTTCACTGAATTTCGGAACGGATACAATAGCTTTTGCCCATAATGTTTTCGGGATAATTCCGCTCGGCGGAAGCGAGATTGTCATCCACAAT
>JANLTD010000516.1:0-1835 GCA_031362765.1 Acidobacteriota bacterium
TTTGGTTTTTGCAAAGATTCAGCCTTTTTTGACTGAGATCAGGGAAACTTTTGATAGTCCTGATTTTCTCAAAAATCTGGAAAAATTGATCATGAGAATGCCGGATGCCGATGCAAGATTAACAAAACGTCGTGAAATGGCAAAAAACTGGATGCAACAAAAAAAAACAGGAAAAAGCCTGAAAAATAAAGGAGCAAATTGATGAGCGATAAATTTCAATCAGCAGATTTGATACTGAAACTTTATGAGCTAAGACGTGAAGCAAAAATGCGCGAGGCTCGAAATTGGTTTGTAAACTTTTTCCCTGAGAGTGCCGAAGATATTATTCAAACTGCAATTAATCCCGAATTCGGGGCATTTTACAGAATGGTCGTCAGCTATTGGGATATGGCGGCGAGCTTTGTTAATCACGGGGCAATTGATGAAGAAATGTTTATGGATTCAGCCGGCGAATGTATCATTGTCTTTGCCAAGATCGAGCCGTTTCTTGAAGGTCTCAGGGGAATTACCAAAAGACCAAAAATGCTGACAAATCTTGAAAAACTCGTGATGCGGCAACCCGATGCCAAAGAAATGCTTGCGACTCAGAGAGAAATGATGAAACGGTGGAAACCGTCACAGTCGGGGAAAGCTAATGGTTGAGTTATCAGGAATGATAATTCCGATTGAAACTCAAAAAACATTGAGACTTTCTTCATTCTTAACCTTTTATGAAAATTACATCGACCGAATTTATCAAAAGCGCGTTTGCCGAAGAGCATTGGACGACGGACGGTTTGCCGGAAATTGCTTTTTTGGGGCGTTCAAATGTCGGAAAATCTTCGCTGATAAATTCCTTGCTGCAACGCAAAGGACTGGCACGAACATCAAATACACCAGGCAGAACACAGAGCATTAACTTTTTTTTGATCAACGAATTGTTTTATTTTGTTGATCTGCCTGGCTACGGCTACGCCAAGGTTTCCAAGGCAATGCGCAAAGATTGGGGAAAAATGGCTGAAGAGTATCTTGCCAAAAGAAGTGAACTTGTGTTATTCGTACAATTAATAGATTCACGACATAAACCGACCGAGCTTGATTGCGCCTTGAGCGAGTGGCTTTCGTATCATCAAAAACATACACTTGTTGTCGCGACCAAAGCCGATAAATTATCGAAAAATAAATTATCGAACGCAATGAAGGACATCGAATCAGTTTTGCCGGACAGCAAAATAATATCGTATTCAGCCGAAACAGGCATCGGAAAAGAGGCAGTTTGGCGCGAGATTGAACAAGCATTGAAAAGTGAAAAAGGGCAAAATTGAAAAGGTGAAAAAGTTTAAATTCAAAGTTAAAACAAAATCTGTTTTAACTGAATCTTTTTCACGTTTACCCTTTTTCACTTTTACCCTTTTACACTTTTTCACTTTTTAGCTTGATTTTATGAGTTAAAGTTTGTAATAATTAGTTATTCCGAAAAACTCAAGGGTTTTTGCGACAGCGCGAGGGCTTAAATCATAGCACGACAACGGAACATTCCATATAATTTTCAACACGAGAAAAGCATTTCAAACGGCAGGGGCACGCTTTAAAAGCCTTTGATAAAGACTTTAGGGTCTTAAAAACTACAACAATTCCCGAAAAAACAAAACGGAAGAGAGACAATGGCAACCAAAACAACTAAACCGAAAGTAACCAAAAAGAGCAAACCGGATGAAAACGGCTCGAACGGCAAATCGGAAGAACCAATCGAAAAGACAGAAGAACCGATAAAAGCGGAAGCTCCAAAAGCAGAAGCTCCAAAAGCAGAAGCCCCTAAATCTGAACCGCAACCCAAAAGAAGAGAAAATACACCG
>JANLTD010000575.1:0-1797 GCA_031362765.1 Acidobacteriota bacterium
GCCCGATTCGTTTGAATAGGTCAAATTCGCGGTGCGTTCGGTGACGCCGTGCGACATTTCGTGACCGCAGATGTCAATCGTCGTCAGCGGCGAAAAAGTCGTGCCGTCGCCGTCGCCGTAGCTCATCTGATTGTTGTACCAGAAGGCATTGTTGTAGCGGCCGCTGCTGCCGAAGTGAACGCGCGAAACAACCAGCGGAATTGCGCCGACTGCGGAAGTCGTCGTTCCCGGTCCGTAATTTCCGTCAATGCCGTTACGAGCATGAACCGCTTGAAAATAATCGAAGGTTTTTGCCGCGCCGTAATGCGCGTCAACTCCGGCGCGTTGGATCGTCGTGTTCCAAACGTCATCCGAGTCGGTGTAGCGCGATTGCGTGCCGCCCGTGCCGGTCGTTTCGTTGCCGGTGCTGTTCATATTGAAAGTTCCCATCCGCCGGGTGGTATCTTCCATATAAAAGGTCGGACTGGAACCGGTTGTCGAAATCGTCACCGTTCCGCTGTAAAGCGATGAACCGCTCCCGGTTTGCAGGTTATCGTATTCCATCACTTTTTCGCCGGTTTGCGCGTCAATAAAAGTTACGGGAACCGATGTTGCGTCCGAGCCGTCAATCCGCGGCGTCGTGACGCGATAGACAAGATGGTCGCGGGTTACTCCGCGATAAACCCACAGATCCACCGTCGGGTCTGCGGTCAATTTCGCTCCGCCGCGATAGCCGTCAACGACCAAATTAATCGCATCTTTTTGCGATAAATTCGGTTCGGTATTAACGGCGATCATTTCCTTGAGATCGTCGGTCATAGTTGACAGCGATCCGTCCTGGTTAAGGTGAACGATCGCTTCGCCTTCCCAAACGGGAACGCCGCCGACCGTTTGGCGAACACGCGTATGCGCCATTTTCAAACCGTCAATTTCGACTTTTTGAATCTGAAATTCGTCAACATTACCGATCGCACGTTGCGCGGCTCTTTCGCGCAAGATGCCTAAACTGATTTGTTTGGCATTGTCGAGTTCGTCCTGTGTGCCTGCATTAAAAACAGGCTTGTTCGCGCCGGTTTTTTTGGTGATCAAACCAAACACAAAAATCGCGACTCCGAAAATAGCCAAAATACTTAAAAATCTTTTCACGCTTTTTAATCTCCTAGGGACTTTAAATTAAATTTGTAGTTGCCGATAAAATATCAAGCCGTATGAATAAAACTGCAAAATACCAGAGCAAAAAAACTTTCGGCGCTTTTTATGAAAAAATAAGGGGTCAATTTTTTCTGAAATGCAGGAAAAGAACTGGTAATATTTTCATAGAAAAATGAAAAGTAAAAAGAGTTTAATTATCAATAAAACTTGTGTCAAGTATAAACGGACAAAATACAACTATAAGCGGTAGTTTTTTTACAACCGACGACATCGGCCAAACTTTTTCGTGGAACGAGGTCGCCGAAATTCACAAAGTGCGCAACGGTATCTATCAGCGCAAAGGAAAGTTAATTTCGCTACTGACGGATTTCGGTAAAATTAATCCGTGTTATCCCGATTTTCACGGCGAAACGGCGGAAACAATTTTTTACACGGGCGCGGGTCGGCGCGGCGACCAACGGCTTGATTTATTCAATCAAGCATTGTTTAATGCGATAGAATCAAAGCACGCCGTGCCGCTTTTTAACAAACTAAAAGTCGGGCGATGGCAGTTTTTAGGTTTCTGGCGCGTGGGCTGCGGAAAATATCTTTTCGACGAGGCGCAAAACAGAATGGTTTGGAAATTTCAATTGGTCAGAACACAGAGCGGTAGCGACGTGGTAAGAC
>JANLTD010000576.1:0-1659 GCA_031362765.1 Acidobacteriota bacterium
CTAGCGATATCGGAATAAAGCTCTGAAAGACCACATAATTGCGAATTGTTATCGGAGATATTGTGAGCACAAAACTCCCGAGCATAACCAAAGCAAATTTTGTGCGAAATTGTTTTGGCAGCAGGATAAATGCGATTCCGGCAATAAAAATCGGCAGAAAAAGTCCATTTGACCTTAACCAACATGAAAGGCCGAGAGAAACGCCGCAAAATATCGCGGACGACAATTTCTTATCCTCAATAACCTTGATCAAAAAATAAACCGCCGCCAGCATTGGTAACACACATAGTTCATCAGGCAAAATAATGCCTGAATAATAAGCAAACTGCGGTGATAACGCGACGAGACTTCCGGCGATCACAGCGGATCTAGGGTCGAAAAGTTGTAGGGCTATCAAAAAAACCAGGACAGAAGCAAGGGAAGAAAGAAAGATCTGTATTAGCCAAAGTGATCTGTTCTCGCCAAAGATACTGAAAACACCGGCTATGAATATTGGATAACCGGGTGGGTGTGCGAGGACCGTTGCGTCGGACGGTGGATTTGGCCCGGACAAAAACACACTAATGTTACCGCTAAGCAATCTCGCTGCATCGCCCTTGTACATGTTCGTAACGCCCCATTGCACCTCGCTCATAGCTACCTTGTTGTTTTGCCAAACAATAAGGCGCACGCCGAAGGCAACCACGAACAAGCAAATGCAGGCAATAGCATTTTGCCTAAGAAAAAAATGTGTTTTGCTAGATTCTACTTTCAAGATCTTTGATCCAGAAAAAGCCCGATCCATATCTCCAGCGTTAATAACTGAAAAATTTGAAGGCTTAGATCTTCTTTGCCTGCTTCATTATTTTTCAACATGCTCCGAATCGCCGCCTCTTCAAATAGCCCTCGTCGTTTTATCGTCTCTTCACTTAAAAGGTCGCCAATCAGCGGTTTCAATGGCCCGCGCAGCCACGAGCGGATCGGCGCTCCGAATCCGGCTTTTTTCCGCCAGACAACATCGGGCGGCAAAAGTTTTTCGGCTGCCTTTTTTAGGATAAATTTTCGTTTCAACCCCTTGATCTTTAATCGGCTTGGAATGCGTGACGAAAGCTCCACTATTTCTTTGTTGAGGAACGGCGCCCGAACCTCAAGATTTGCCGCCATCGAAGTTCTGTCGGTCGTATCAAGATTGAGAGCGGGCATGAACGTCTTAAAATCGACATACAAAAGGCGATTGATCGGCGAAACGCCGCTGCATTTCCTGAAGAATTCACGATGATGTGTGTAAGCGTCAAAACCGCTCATTTCGCCTTCGAGATCGGCTGCGTATAATTTCTGCTTCATCGAATCGGTGAAATATGTTCCAAAGCCAAGGTATCGTTCTTCAAATTCCATCGCAGCGCTGCGTGCAAATTTTTTGGCGTTGCGCAGCGGAGCCGTCCACCTCCCGCGAAGTCCGCCGTAAAAAATGCTGTCAACTGCATTAAATAGAGGCCGCCGCACGGCCGACGGTATCAAGTCGGTCATGCCGGCGATCTGCATCGCCATTTGGCGCGGGTATCCGGCAAAAATTTCGTCGCCGCCCATGCCCGACAACATTACTTTCTGTGTCGTTCGAGCTTGCTGCGAGATCAAATATGATGGTATCGCCATGTCGATCACCGGAGCGTCCTGATGCCA
>JANLTD010000707.1:0-7088 GCA_031362765.1 Acidobacteriota bacterium
CCTTTGCTCTCTTTCTGACGGAAAAATTGCCGGCCGATCTGGTTGCGCTGCTCGTCGTTGTCGCGCTTGGCGTGAGCGGGGTTTTGACAACGCAAGAGGCTTTTTCGGGGTTTAGCCGTTCGGCGGTCGTGACCATTATGGCGATCTTTATTCTGACGGAAGCACTTCAACGCACGGGCGTCAGCGAACCGGTCGGTAATATTTTGCTCAAGGTCGGCGGTCAAAGCGAACTTCGGCTGGTCATCGCAGTGATGACGGCGGGCGCATTTATGTCGCTCTTTATGAACAACATCGCGGCGGCGGCCGTTTTGCTTCCGGCGGCTTCGGGCGCGGCGAAAAAGGCGGATGTCAATACTTCGCGGCTTTTGATGCCGCTTGCCTTCGGCACTATCTTAGGCGGAATGGCGACGCTTTTGACGACCTCGAACATCGTTGTTAATTCGATCCTTCACGACAATAATATCGAAGGTTTCAGTCTCTACGATTTTGCGCCGGTCGGAATTCCGCTCGTTCTGGCGGGCATTTTATATGTTGCGTTTATCGGGCGCAAACAGCTTCCGGGTGAATCGCCGCTCGAACGAACGCTCGCGCCGCACAAAGAAGAACGCGACGATCTGATCGCCGCCTATCATCTGGACGAAAATCTTTTCCGCGCCCGCGTTCCTGAAAACTCGTTTCTGATCGGCAAACCGCTTTCCGAAAGCACTCTCCGCGAAGATTTCGGCGTGAGCGTCGTCGCCATCGAACGCAAGAACAAAAAGCTCTTCGCGCTCTCGCCCGAAACCGAGATCAAGGACGGCGACACGCTTGTTTTAGAAGGCGACGAGGAAGACTTTCGCGAGCGTGACGTCAAACCCTTTATGGAATTCCTTCCGGCTTCGGAATGGCACGAAAGTGACCTTCAATCACGCGCCGTCGAGGTCGTCGAAGCGATGCTCGCGCCGCGTTCGCGCCTGATCGGCGAGAGCCTGCGCTCTTCGCATTTCCGTGAAAAATATGGCATGTCGGTTTTGGCGATCTGGCGCGGCGACCAGGAGATCATCACAACTCTGGCCGATGTGCCCCTGGCCTTCGGGGACGCACTTCTGCTGCAGGGCACCCGCGACAAACTCGCCGTTTTGGCCGACGACGATGATTTGATCCTGCTGATGTCAAAAGAAGAAACGGCGATCACCGTGCCGAATAAAGGCCGTGCCGCGCTGATGATCTTCGTCGCGACGCTCGCGCTGGCCGTGATCTTGCCTGATCTGACGGCGGCGGTGATGCTCGGCGGCGCGTTGGCGATGATGCTGACGGGAATTTTAACGACCCAGCAAGCCTATTCGTCAATCAGTTGGAAAACGATTTTTCTGGTTGCCGGAATGCTGCCAATGGGAATTGCTCTGACGAAAACAAACGCCGCCGCGCTGCTCGCTAACGGTGTCGTCGCCGCACTCGGCAGTTTTGGCGCGCTCGGTTTGCTCGCCGGACTTTTTATCGTCACCGTCTTGATGGTGCAAGCCGTCAGCGGCGCGGTCGTCGCCGCCGTCATCGCGCCGGTCGCGATCAACGTCGCCCAACAGGCCGGCCTCAACCCGCGTTCATTGGTGATGGGCGTCGCGCTCGCGACCTCAATGGCGTTCATCACGCCGCTCGGTCACGCCGTCAATCTTTTAGTAATGAGTCCGGGCGGCTATAAATTCCGCGATTTTGTCAAAGTCGGTCTGCCGCTGACCGTTATTTTATTTATCGTCGCGATGATCTTGCTGCCTATTTTCTGGCGTTTGTAGAAACTGTGGAGATTGAATTGATAAATTTCCTGACATCGAATTAAATAAAAATATGGCATCGTTTTACGAAGTAATGATTGAGCGCAATTTCTCGTCGGCGCACCAACTGCGGGGTTATCGCGGCAAATGCGAGAACCTGCACGGGCATAATTACAAGATCGAGATCTACGCTCGCGGCGCGGAGCTCAACAATATCGGTCTGCTGATTGATTTTGGCGATCTGAAAAAGGCGGCGGACGAGATCGTCACCTATCTCGACCATCGAAACCTGAACGAATTGCCGCCGTTCGATGAAGAACTTAATCCATCGGCGGAAAATCTGGCGTGCTATATCTGCGAATACCTGAATTCGCGGGTCGGCGACGAACGTGTGCGGGTCTGGAAGGTGCGCTGCTACGAAACGCCGACAAGCATCGCGACCTACCAGATTGATTAATTTCAAACCGCAGAAGAATTTTTGCCCACGAAACACACGAAAGGCACGAAAATTAAATCCAAATTCTTTTTTTCGTATCTTTCGTGTGTTTCGTGGGCAAATTGTTTTCGCACATTTACAAAACTTTTTCGAGAACAAAATTGATTCCGACCGTTTCGCCGTAGGGAAAAGTGATCTCGCCGACGCGGGTGAATCCGTATTTGGCGTAAAACTTTTGGGCTCTTTTATTTTCTTCCCAGACGCCGAGCCAGAGCGTTTCAAAACCTTGCAATTTGGCGGTTTCAAGACAATGTTTCAGTAAACTTTCGCCGATGCCTGTGCCGTACACGCGTTCGATTGTGTAGATCCGCTGGAGTTCGATCGAGTTTTCGTTTTTGATGCAGTCAACCTTTGAACCGTTGCGCAATTTGGCGTAACCGACGGCTTTTTCATCCGCGTAGATAATAAAAAATGCCGCGTTCTTATCTTCGATCTCTGCGCGGATCTTGGCGAGTTCAAATGATTCGTGAATATAATTTGCCAGATCGTGGGCAGCGTCCTGCTCAAAATACGCTTCGTAAAACGTCACGGCACCGAGCACGCTGATAAGTTTCGCGTCCGCGACGGTTGCCGGACTGATTTTTATTTTGTCCTCGACTGGCGGCATTTCATCAAAAGAAGTAATTGATTAGGTCTTTAGTCTTTGGTTTTTGGGCTTTTGAAAGAAATTATAGATTGGGGATGAACTTCTCACCTTTTTGGATTTTTTTTCAGGCTGCTTGATTGAAAATCAACGGGTTTCCATCGAATAAAACCAAAAATCAAAGACCAAAAGCCAAAGACCTAATCAGATACAAAAAAACGGCAAACTGCTTTGAATATAAGATGTTTGTGGTAGCGCATAGGGGAATTGAACCCCTGTTTCAAGGTTGAGAACCTTGCGTCCTAACCACTGTACGAATGCGCCGTAGTTTGCAGGCAAATTTAAAAGCCGCCCGTAAAGAGCGGCTTTTAATATGGTCGGGGCGAGATGATTTGAACATCCGACCTCACGGTCCCGAACCGTGCGCTCTACCAGGCTGAGCCACGCCCCGTTAAGTCAAGTTCTTGATTCTAAGCTACCGAAACGATTAAGTCAACTCCGGGTTTTAGTCTTTGGTTTTTGCAGGGCTTTCCTATAAAAACTTTGTCGCTTAAAATTCGTGTTTTTTATGAATTGCCTCCGGCTTTAGCCGGAGGATGGGTTGAAATTAAGCTTGGCTTTAGCCGAATAGGAGAAAAAAATCAATCATCCTCTCCGCTTTAGCGCAAATTGGCAGGGCTTATTCAAAGTAGGCGCGGATAAAAATGATCGCGCTTTTTTATGTAGAGCTATCAGCTATCAGGTATTCCGAAAAAAAACGGTTACTTTTCGGAATACCTGATAACTAATAGCTGATAACTGATAGCTGATAACTGATAGCCAATTATTCGCCTTTGGCTATTTTGAATAAGCCCTGCGCAAATTGGGCTGAAGCCTTTCGGAATTTTTTATTTTACAGAAATTCGGCTAAAGCCTGTTCTTTGATTTCCCTTAACCTCCGGCTAAAGCCGGAGGCAATTCATTTTTTTAGGAAAGCCCTGTTGGTTTTTAGCCTTTGGTCAAAGTTTGTTTCAGGTGCCTGAAAGTCAACGGTTTTGCAGACAAAAAACTAAAATCCAAAAACTAAAAACTTTTACGAACTTTGTTCCGGCGATTCTTCTTTTTTACCCAATTTATGTTTCAGATATTCGATGATCGGCGGCAACAGCGAAAGAAATACGACGACGATGACGACTTTTTCGATATGGTCTTGGAGCTTAATGCCGAGAGCGTTTTCGACCATACTGCCAAAGAAATAGCCCGCCAAAACCATACTGCAGATCCAAAGCAATCCGCCCGCAATGCTGTACGGCAGAAATGTTTTGTAAGGCATTTCGGTCGCGCCGACCACAATCGGCGCAAATGTCCGGACGATCGGTACAAAACGCGCCAAAAGAACGGTTTTCGCGCCGTATTTTTCAAAAAACTTATGCGCTTTGGCAACCCGCGAGGGCTTAAAGATGCGCGAATCTTCACGATTGAAGATCTTTTTACCCATCAAACGACCTGTCCAGTAACCGGTCGAATCGCCAATTACCGAACCGAAGAAAAACGCCAGCAAAACGAGCAGAACATTGAGTTTGTCGGGATAAGTCTTGGCAAAGAGTCCCGCTACGACCAGCAGGGAATCGCCCGGCAGAAAAAAACCGACGGCCAAACCGGTTTCGGCGAAAACGATAAAAAACAACCCGAAATATGCGTAAATCCCGAGCCAGTCGAGCAAAGTATTAATCAACACATTCGGGTCAAGAAACCAAAAAGTCTTTTTGATGTCTTCAAATATTCCAAAAAATAACGCCAGTATTTTCATAAGTAAAAAATGGAAAATAAAGTACTCCATTTCAATTCGACAGGTCAGAACCGCCTGCGGTAGCGGGCGGGTTTCTTTTCACGATTATTGTTTATTCCGCCAAAACCCATCCGCTACCGCAGATGGTTCTGACTTGTCCACACCTAAGTGGGTCACTTTATTTAACATCTGTTACTAAAGAACTAATTTTACTATAGAAATTTCGTTTTGCGTCGTCCGACAATTACTGATTTAAGCAGATAAGTAAAAAGTTTCAGGCAAAAAGAATCACTAAAGCGAAGATATTTAAGTGGTTGGATAACATTACGTAAGACTAAAATCGTCGTTTATCGGCGGTCTTTGACCGCCGGATGTTAGTCAAACTCGACAAACGGCGGCCAGAGACCGCCTCTAAACGCTATTGAAATTTAATTTTGTTCTCTTACTCAATTAAGTTTTGCTTTTGCCTTTTACCTTTTACCTTTTACCTTTACCGCTCACTTCCAACCGTGTTCGCCGATCAATGGAACAAACGAACACGCGCCGAAATCTTCCGTTTGAAAGCCTTTCGCGGTGCGCGTGACGCGAATCAGGTTTTGGGTTTTCGGATCTTTTCCGATCGGAATGACGAGTCTTCCGCCGATCTTTAATTGATCGAGAAGCGGCTGCGGCATTTCCGGACTTCCCGCCGCAACCAGAATTCCGTCAAACGGCGCGTAAACTTCCCAACCGTTGGTGCCGTCCGCACACCGTAGCGTGACGTTGTGAAAACCGAATTTCTGAATGCGCTCCTGGGCTTCTTTTGCCAGATTCGGAATGCGTTCGATCGCAAAGATCTTACCGCCGAGGCTTGCCAGAATCGAGGTTTGATAACCCGAACCCGCGCCGATCTCCAGAATCCGGCTGTCCGGCGCGAGTTCCAGCAATTCGGTCATTCTTGCAACAATGTAGGGTTGCGAAATCGTTTGATTTGAAGAGATCGGCAGCGCATTGTCTTTGTAAGCCTGATGTTTGATCGCTTCGGGAACAAATAAATGGCGCGGCAGACGGTTCATCGCGTCCAGCACGCGTTCGTCCCGGATCTTGTAATGCTCGCGCAAGTGTTGGACCATCTTGCCGCGCAAAATTTCAAAGCCGTCTGACATCGCTACGATTGCTCCCAGGTTCTTAATATATCAATTGCCTGATGATTCGTTAAATCGCTGCGCATCGGTGTCACCGAGACAAAACCCTCGTCAATTGCTTCAAAATCCGTGCCGCCGCCGGCGTGAAAACCCTCGCGCAGTTCGCCGATCCGATAATACGGCTTGCCGCGCGGATCAATATGTTCGGAGATGATCGGGCGCGCATTTTTGAAACCTTGTTTGGTAATGCGAACGCCTTTCGGCACGCCTTTCGGAACATTGACATTCAAAAGCGTGTTTTCGGGCAAACCTTCATTGATCGCTTTTTGTGTGATTTCCCGAACGACCTTGATAGATTCGGTAAAATCCTGACTGCGGCTGACGACCAGGCTGAAGGCGAGTCCGGGAACGCCTAAGATCGTCGCTTCGAGCGCGCCGGCGACCGTCCCCGAATAGGTCGCGTCATCACCGAGATTAGGACCGTGATTGATTCCCGAAGCGCAGATATGCGGGCGCAGATCGGGCGGCAGAATGCGGTTTAGCGCAAGTGTCACGCAATCGGTCGGCGTGCCGTCAACCGTCCAGTGCCGTGCGTCGATCTGACGGATTCGCAAGGGTCTGGAAAGCGTCAAGCTGTGCGACGCGCCCGACATTTCCGAGGCCGGCGCGACGACATAAACGTCGCCGATCCCGCTCAGAGCCTGTTCCAACGCGATAATTCCTTCCGAGTGATAACCGTCGTCGTTGGTTATCAAGATACGAATTTTTTCCGAAGTCATCTTTAAATAAAATAAGCGTGATGCAAACCGATTTCAAGCGAAGCCCGGATTTACATCACGCATTATAAAAATATTCACAAAACTATCTGTTGTAGTTCGGATTATAGTTTGAATTATAGTTCGGATTCGGATTTGGGCTAGAGTTAGGTCCGCCTTGTCCGGGTCCCGAATTCATCGGACGCATCGGGCGCATACGCTTACGATTACGTTTGCGGGCGTTTTGCGATTTGAGTTTCGCCTTTTGTCCGGGCGGAACGAAATGCGCGTGTTTTTTCAGATCCTTGATGATCTCTTCGGTCATCACTTTTCTCTTAAAACGACGCAGCGCGCTTTCGATTGATTCGTTATTGTTGATATTTACATAAGCCATTGTTCTTCACCCCCTTTCAGGCATAAGATCTTGCCCCGCGGAGCAAACAAATATTAAACACTTTTTTCGGCGGATTAGCAAACGTGCGAGTTGTTTTGTAGGGTTCTGATTTGTGGCACTGAAAATAATTATCTAATGTTACGCGGTTTTAATTTCAGCCGCATTTAGGCGGCTTTCCGCGCTTCGCGGCGATTAGCCACGCCATAAATGGACGTGGCTA
>JANLTD010000596.1:0-3983 GCA_031362765.1 Acidobacteriota bacterium
CTCCTTTTCAGGCTTCAAACCTGTTATGTTTTTTGATCAAAACAAGGATACGCTATTTTTACCTTTTTTCCATTTCCACAACTTTTGATACTACCTCGATGTTATTTAATTTGTTTTACTAAGTTTCATAAAATTAGCTTCCAGCTATCAGCTGATTTTGAAATCGATCTTAAACCCTGATTTTTTAATGCAATTTGATATTACTTTGTAAGTGGAGTTTTTTAATATTGAGAGTTCAAACTTTTGTTTGTTTCTTCCGCCGAAGCGCGACAGTCTTCAAACTCAAGTTTGCACTCTCAACACTATTACACTTGCGCCGCTTTGATGGCATCTAAAACCTCGTCATCTTTCGGGCGAAAAAGACTTAGCGATTGAACTTTGTGATACGCGATATTGCCGTTTTTATCAATCACGACCACGCCGCGCGCCGAACGTCCGGGCAGCCACGATTTCATCTCATATTTTTCGGTCGCATCGCCTTTAACATCCGACAACAATTTGAGCGTCAGATTATATTTATCGGCAAACGACTTATGCGACGATTCGGAATCCATCGAAATCCCGATAACTTCCGCGCCCGTCGCCTGATATTGCGACCAATTATCACGAACGGAACAAAGCTGCGCCGTACAAACCGGCGTATTATCGCCCGGATAAAAAAGCAAAACCACGGTTTTGCCCGCGTGTTCGTGCAAACTCCAACTCTCGCCATTTAAGTCCGTCAACGTAAAATCCGGTGCATTTTCGCCAATTTTCATTTTTTATTTTCCTCGATTCGTCTTATTGCTTTGATTCTAAAGTTTCCCGATAATGTTAAATTTTCGCCTTTGTTTCTCAAACCGGAAATCTTTTTCGCGATTTTTTTTGTTCTTGCTTTGGTTACGAGTAATTTTGCTTTGAAGCAAAATCACCTTACTTCGAAGCAAAATTGCTTTGCTTTGAAGCAAAATAGCTTTGTTTCTGATAAAAGTAATTTTTCCGTCACTATCAATGATTCCGAGTGCCGCCAAAACCGATTCAGCGTCAAGAAAACTCAAATTGCTGCAATTCCTTGTTCAAATAATACGCTAGTTCGTTTTTATCCTGAAACCCGCACAATCTATCTAACAATTCGGAATAAGTGATAGGTGATAAATGATAAGTGATAGGTCAAAACGAGCCTTAACCTATTATCTATCACCTTTCACTTATCACTTATTCCGTTGGTAAATCAATTCAGTTTGATTTTCTATTTTGATGATTGCAGCAAGAAATTTCATTTTTCTACTGGCTTGTATTTTGAAAATCCCGAATATCCTTAAACGGTTTGTCTTTATCGGCAAAATCGGGGCGGTAATAATGCGACGCCGATTCGTATTCCTGCATAAAGCCTTCTTCCATTCCGAGTTCTTCCATGATTTCGATCGCCGAAAACCATTCGCGTTCCGAGATGCGGCGCGATAATAGAATATATCTTTCATCGCTCGCGGCTTTGTTGGTTGCATAATATTGCGCCATTAAGCTGATCGCGACTTTTGGCGATAATTCATCACGAATCCAGCGCAGGTTTTCTTCGATTCCCGCGAGATCATTTGGCAAAACCAACAGACGTATGACAAGCCCGCGTTTTAATAAACCGTCTGCGCCGTAAATTAATTCCGCGCCGTTTTGGCGAAACATTTCTTTGATCGCGGCTCGCGCAAAATCTTTATAACCGCGAATCTTTGAAAACTGAAATCCGGCTTCGTTGTCGGCATATTTCAGATCGGGCAGATAAACGTCAACAATTCCATCCAATAGCCGCAAGACCTCGACCGAATCGTAAGCGTTTGTATTGTAAACAATCGGCAGCCGCAAACCTTTTTCCGCCGCGATCAAAATGCTGCGCGCCATTTGCGGCGCGAAATGAGTCGGCGAAACAAAACCGATGTTATGACAACCCTTTGCTTGGAGTTCGAGCATCATTTCCGCCAGCCGTTCGTGCGAGATCTCGTTTTTCTTTTGTTCCTTAAAGGTTTGCGAGATCTGATAATTCTGGCAATAGACACAGCGCAGGTTGCAGTTACCGAAAAAGATATTTCCCGCCCCTCGTGTGCCCGACAAAACAGGTTCTTCGCCAAAATGCGCCGTGTAGCTCGAAACGATCGGGAGCCGTCCCGAATAACACGCGGCAATTTCGTCCTGTAAGCGATTATTGCCGCAATCTTTCGGGCAAATCGTACAGGATTCGAGCAGTTTTTCGAGTTTTTCGACTCGTTTTTCCAGTTCGCCCGTACGGTGAAGTTGTAAAAATTTCGGTTCTCTCATTTAATTCTTGCACGACAGAAACACAAAGCACACAAAGTTTTTTGAATAATACAAAAGAAGCAATGATTTGAAAGAATGATTTTATTTTTCTTTGTGTTCTTTGTGTCTTTGTGGTGAAATTCATCAATTTTTCGCGCACACGCGACAGAATTCAAGTAGTTTTCCGAGTGCTTCAACTCTCTTTTTCAGTGCGCCCTTCTTCCAGAGTTTCAAGAATTTTGGGGCGCAGACGGAGTTTTCCTTTTGAATCGTAAATGTATTTATTGATAATTTCTTCGGGCGCAACTTTATTTGCCAGAGCCCACGTAAAATCCATTTCGGCATTGACGGTCGCGGTCGCCATCCGCGTTTCGAGAAGCATCAGAATACTTCCGTAAAACAAAAAGCAAATGCCGATGATGCCGACGGCAATCGGCAGCCAGCGATAAATATTAAAAAAACCGGCAATCGCGATTGTCACGCTTGTCAGAATAAAAAAGCCGAGTCCGTAATAAAACGCGCTCATCGCCTGCTGCAGGATCCGCGCGCGCGTCGTTACTTTGTCCAATAGATTGACGACCGTATCGAGCCTTTTTTCATAAAGCGGAATGCTCTCTTTATCTTTGGTTACGATCAAATCGCTCAGACGACTTTCAAGGTCGCGCACCCGGTCAATCACACGGCCGAGCCGCGTCGAAGTTGAAAGCACCAACGAACCCGTGGCCGAAATCAACAGCGTCGGCGTGACCATCGCGGTTAAAAATTCGATCGTCGGATTCAACGAATTTACATTTGGAAATATATCACCCGGCATATTCGATTGCGGATTTGGGATTGCAAATTGCGGATTTGATTTAAAGAATAAATCTCAGTTCCCAAATCGAAGCGTATCATCATAAAATTCAATGTTATGACTACCGACAATCAAAAGCAAGGAACTGTCGTTTGCTTACAGCACAAAAGCAAGGTTTTGAAAAATAATCCGCTCGGCGATAAACATATCCGTGACCTGATAGTCTATCTGCCGCCCGAATATGACGAGGAAAAAAGTTATCCGTCGGTTTATGTTCTGACCGGCTTTACCGGACGCGGGAAAATGATGCTCAACGATTCGGCTTTTACGCCGAATTTCGCCGAGCGAATGGACAGGCTCATCAACGACGGCAAGATCCGCCCGATGATCGCCGTTCTTCCCGATTGTTTTACGCGTTACGGCGGTTCGCAATACATCAATTCAACCGCGACCGGAAATTACGACGATTATCTTGTAAATGAGATCGTGCCGATGGTGGACAAAACTTTTAGTACGATTAAAAACAAAAATTCACGCGCCGTGATGGGCAAATCTTCGGGCGGTTACGGCGCGCTGGTGATGGCAATGCGGCACGCTCGTTTGTTTGGTCTGGTTTGTTCGACAAGCGGCGACGCGTATTTCGAGCATTGTTATCTACAGGACATTCCAAAGGCTTTTCGCGCCATCAAAGGTGATCCCCAAAAACTGATCGAAAAATTCTGGAACGAAGACGCGAAAAAAGGCAAGGACGATTTTTCGGGTTTGAACATTATCGGAATGAGCGCGTGCTATTCGCCAAACGGCTCCGGATTTGATTTGCCGTTTGATTTGGAAACCGGCGAGATCCGCGATGAGATTTGGGCAAAATGGCTGGCGCATGATCCGGTGCGGATGGTTGAAAATTCGCTCGAAAATCTAAAATCGT
>JANLTD010000630.1:0-2286 GCA_031362765.1 Acidobacteriota bacterium
TATGTATCCGAAAGGCAATCTGTTTATTCCCGCGACGGTCGGGCAACTTGAAGCGATTTTGAAAGAACCGGCCGGCGATGTCAAAGGCGTCGCGCTCGTTTGTCATCCGCATCCGCTCGGGCAAGGAACGATGCATAACAAAGTCGTTTTCCGCGCAGCGGCCGGGCTCGTTGACGCGGGTTTGATAACTTTGCGCTTTAATTTTCGCGGTGTCGGACTTTCCGGCGGCACGCACGACGGCGCGGCGGAAAAACAAGACGTCCGCGATTGCCTGAATTATTTGGCGGAAAATTATCCGAATCAGGAAATCACGCTCGCCGGATTTTCGTTCGGCTCACGGATCGGCAGCGAGGTTGCGATGACCGACGAACGTGTTTTGCGGCTTATCTCGATCGGCACGCCGGTTGATAAATACGATGATTTCGGGTATCTCGAATCATTACGCAAACCGATTCTGTTCGTTCACGGCGACGCAGACGAATTCGGCTCGGTCGAGAATTTGCAAAAATTGGTTGATAAAGTTTCCGCCAATACCGAAACCGAATTGGTAATATTTGAAAACTGCGGACATTTTTTTGATGAACATTTAAACGAACTGCGCGAAACTGTGAAAAATTGGGTGTCGGAAAGAATTTAATCAATTGCCACTAGCTTCAGCTAGTGGACAGATTTGAAAGAAACAAAAGGCTTTAGCCGAATTTCTTTTGATAAAATTCCTTTTGGCTTCAGCCTAATTTTGGCTAAAGCAATTCGGATGTTTATTTTTATTTTAGTTTTGGCTAAAGCCTTTTCTGGAAAAATCTAAGTCCACTAGCTGAAGCTAGTGGCAATTTATAAAATCTTATGGAAAACGAACAATCCGAAAGACTGCGAAACGCCGCGATCCGTTTAACGATGATGCCGCGCGATACGAACGCGCACGGCACGATCTTCGGCGGCGTGATTTTAAGCTATATTGACGTTGCCGGCGGTGTCGAAGCCGTCCGCCATACGAGACACGATCGTTTTGTAACGGTTGCGATGAAGGAAATTATCTTTCACGAACCGGTTTTCGTCGGCGATCTCGTCAGCTTTTACGCAACGACCACCAAAGTCGGCAACACCTCGATCTCGATCAAAGTCATCGTCGAATCCGAAAGATTCGGCAGTCACGGTCAAACGGTGCGGGTGACCGAGGCCGAAGTCGTTTACGTCGCGATCAATCAATACCGCGAAAAAGTTAAAATAGGAAGAGAGTAGAGAGTGGAGAGTGAAAACCTCCGGCTCTCCACTCTCCACTCTCTACTCTCCACTCAAAAAATGCACACTTGGAAGTTAGAAATCGAATACGAAGGAACGCGCTTTCGCGGTTGGCAGATTCAGCATAATGCGAAAACCGTGCAGGGCGAATTTATGGATGCGGCGCGGGAATTATTTTCGACGCGCGTCGAGATCGGCGGTTCGGGCCGCACCGACGCCGGCGTTCACGCCGTTAATCAGATCGCTCACTTGAAATCTGCCGATCTGCAAACGAATCTGACGCCGCGCCAGATTCAGCACGGCTTTAACGATCTGCTGCCGCACGACATCAACATCAAGAAAGTGACCAACGTGGCTGAGGATTTTGATGCCCGACGGCATGCCGTTCAGCGTTACTATCTCTATCAGATCTCGACGCGCCGGACGGCTTTTGGCAAAAATTTCGTTTGGTGGATCAAGGATAATCTCGACCCGAAAGCGATGCAAACGGCCGCCGAAATGCTCGTCGGCCGGCACGATTTTCAATCTTTCTGCGAAATGGACGAAGCCAAAAAGGCCGCCAAGTCGTCAACCATCGTCCGCGTCGAACACGCCGACATCTTTACCGACGGCGATCTGATCTGTTTTCGCATCGGCGCGAGTCATTTTTTGTGGAAAATGGTGCGGCGCATCGTCGGAATGCTGGCGGAAGTCGGGCGCGGAAATATGACGTACGACAGTTTTCAAAGGCTTATTAAATTTCCGTCAAATTTACCCGCCAAATTTACTGCGCCGCCGTCGGGACTTTTTTTGGAAAAGGTTTTATACAAAGGCGATGCGCCGCCGACCGAGCGAAAGGCGATCTCTTTATTGACGTGACGATAATCTGATTATTATTTCAGGCGCTAAATTTACCGCGATTGAAAATTACACCAAATTCCCGACTGATCAAACACTGAGGTTAAAGATAAATATTCGTCGGATTTGAAATCCGCTTTGTTTTGTGCCAAATTCAAAACATAGAAGTACAAAAATTTGATTGCTGGAGATTTTGATAGATGCCGAAAA
>JANLTD010000643.1:0-1533 GCA_031362765.1 Acidobacteriota bacterium
GCCCGCTGGTGCGGATGGAAACTTTCGGAACATCGCAGGAAGGGAGAAAACTGCCGTTGATGATTCTCTCCGATCCGCCGATCTCGACACCGGCGGAAGCCAAACGCGCCGGCAAACCGGTCATTTTCATAATGGCAAACATTCACGCCGGCGAGGTTGAAGGCAAAGAAGCCGTTCAGCATCTCGCGCGGCGGATCTTGTTTGGCGATCTTAAACCGCTGCTTTCAAAGCTGACGATCCTGCTCGCGCCGATCTACAATGCCGACGGCAACGAAAAGATAAGTATGGACAATCGCACCGCCCAGAATGGTCCGATCGGCGGCGTCGGTGTCCGCGAAAATTCAAAAAGCCTTGACTTGAATCGCGATTATATCAAGCTTGAATCGCCCGAAGCCCAAGCCTTGATCAATCTTTTTAATCGTTGGGATCCGCAGCTGACGGTTGATCTGCATACCACGGACGGTTCGTATCACGCCTATCATCTGACCTATTCGCATCCGCTAAATCCGAACACCGACGTGCGCATTCTTAATTTCCAGCGCGAGAAAATGATGCCCGCGATCTCGAAGGCGATGCTCAAGGATCATAAATTCCGCACTTATTATTACGGCAATTTTACGGGTTTTTCGAACGAGCCGAAACCGGGCGAAAAGACAACGTGGGAAGCCTTTACGCACCAGCCGCGAATCGGGCAGAATTACGGCGGACTTCGCAATCGTCTGACGATCCTTTCCGAAGCATACAGCTATTTGACCTTCAAACGGCGCGTCGAAGTAACCGAGAGTTTCGTCGAAGAAATTTTCAAATATTGCGCCGTCAATGCGGCTCAGATCGTCGAGCTGACCAAATCGGCAGACAATTATACGGTGCGCGCCTTTCTGGGCAATGAGCCGGTCGAATTCGGCGTCGCGTTCAAGCCCGTCGCCTTGCCAAAACCTGTCGAGATACTTGTCGGTCAGGTTGAAAAGGTCAAAAATCCGCGTTCGGGCAAGGAAATGATCGCAATGATCGAAGACAAATTCACGCCGATGAAGATGGAAGATCTCGGAATGTTTACGGCCACCCGAAGCGTCAAAGCGCCGCGCGCCTATCTCTTCAAATACGACAAGAATATCGTCGAAAAATTGCGCCAGCACGGCGTAACGGTCGAAGAATTGACGTCTGAAATAACGACCGAAGTTGACAGTTTTGCGATCGAAACGGTGGAAAAATCGAAACGTCTGTTTCAGGGGCATTTCGAAGCAAAGATCACGGGTAAATACAGCACCGGAAAAATGACGTTTCCCGCCGGCACAGTTCTCGTCCGGACGGCGCAACCGCTTGGACGACTGGTCTTTTATCTGCTCGAACCGGAAAGCGAGGACGGACTTGTCACGTGGAATTTCTTTGATGCTTATCTTGAAACAGGCAAAACGTTTCCCGTCTATAAATTGATGAAACAGGAATATATGGCGAGCCGGTTGATTGACCGCTAAGGCATCCTTATACCATTTGCACTTAGAAACTGTGCATAACGAGGCGGAAACCCGCGCG
>JANLTD010000705.1:0-6351 GCA_031362765.1 Acidobacteriota bacterium
CCACTGCCGCACCGGCGGTGTTGGCTGCCGTCCACCAGTTGGCACCGGCGGCGGTATCCTTGAAGTTATATGGACCCGACAGATCGGATGAATCTCCGGCACTCGCACCCGTCTGACCGGTCCGGCCATAGATCACGAACGAGGTTCCGTTTGGTGCGATCAGAAATGCATTGACGTCGCCCACCCAGGTATGGATCGGGAGATAAGTATGGCTGACCTCAACGTTGCTCGGCGCACCGGTAATGCCGGAAACCGTAAAGGTGACATTAAGCGGCGTTCCCGGTAGGTTGTCGGGGATCGCCCCGAAACCGGTACCATTGAATGTCGCGGCCGGCACGGCGTTGTTCGAAGCAACCGTTGTATTCGCTTCGGCATTATTATTTTGCGCGCCAAACCATAAGCCGGTTGCCGCCAAAGCGACCACAGCGACAGAATAAATTAAAGAACGAGTGGACTGAGTTTTTGTAGTCCAAGACATAAAATTTTTTCCCTCCTCAAAAACAGATACTTTTAGTTAATATTTCAGTATAATTGATCAAAAGCTAAAATTGCATTTAATAAAAGTTACTGAAGCACAGTAAAACAGAAATAGTGTTTGAAATTTACCTTGTTTTTGCTGATATGTCAAGGTTTTCAAAGACAGATAAAGTGATGCTGCATTGAAAAGTTATTCTCACAGAAAACTAAAACGTCAAGACTGTCGCGAGGCGCAACCGTGCGTGACTGAGCGCAGGGCTCGAAAAATGACTTTGTGAGCCTAATTCCGTCGAAAAAAAACGGATTACGCAATTAGGGAATCCGAATTAAGGAATGTGTAAAAAATAACTTGTTACAGATTGAAACAATCCGTTTTTTGTCACCAGACTGACACTGGCTATCGCCCCGTTGCGAGAATCGCTGCCTTAAGTTAAAAATGACCTTCCGTCTTTTGAAGGAGACGAACAATCGGCGTTGAATGCTTGTCAATTTCAGAGACAAATCGGTTACTTTATAAACGTCGGGTGTCGCGCATCATCATTCGCTTTACCCGACGCTATGATGTGTGTCCCCGTTCGGGACTCAAACAGCGTCTTATTGACAATCGTCAAAACCAATTTTACATTTTCCTAAGTGATCGCATCCGGCAGCTTTAAGTTAACGCTCAGGGTTATTGGACTTAAATAATTGATCGTGCAATTTGTACAATAAATGAAATACATCGCTACGCGGCAAAATCGTGGGTTGGTTCTAAACAAGCAGTCAAGTTCTAACGCGTAATTTGGGCTAAAGGTATTTTGTTTCAGTTCTGAGTCATCGCTTTAGAAGGGAACCGTCACCCAAGCGCGGCGGTTTAGCCGCCTAAAGGCAGAACTCAGAACCAAGCTAATACAAAAAAGAGACTGCAATTCTCACAGCCTCTTTTTATTTTAGCTAGTGTCGAACATTTGAACATTCCGGTTGAAACACCAATAAATCAACTCGATCTTCCCCCGCCGAAAAACTGCATATTCAAATCTCCAATAGGTCGCCAAACACCAAACTCCGTCTTTACGTCGGCCGCCGGATCACCCTGGCGGATGCTTATAAATTACAATATCAGATTTTATGTTCAATGGACGTTCCAACCCGGGACGGCTGCGTCGCCAGTATTGCCGTACCCGAACGTCTGCACCCCACCATCGCTAGCCCGGCGAACCCAGTATGTGCTCGTGCTCGGAGCCGCGCTTGGCCGCCAGATAGCGATGTCGGTTTTTCCGTCGCCGTCAAAGTCGCCCGGTGTTCGGATATCGCCGCCCACGCCCCAACGAATCGGGTTAGCGCCGGTGCCGCCGCCATCACGTTCGAGAATGTAATATGAACGTCCCGAAACACCGATCGTTTCGGTTCTCGAAACACAGAAATCATACTTGCCGTCGCCGTCATAATCTCCGGGAACAATAAGGTCGTTGTTGCGGCCCCAATTGATATACTCGACGCCGCCGTCTGATGACTTGAGCAGTACGAATTGTCCGGCCGGCGAGCCGCTCGGAGCGGTTCTTTGCAGACAGAAATCAAATTTGCCGTCGCCGTCGAAATCGCCGGGATTGGCAAAGAAATCGAATTGCTGACCAAAGCCCCAGGGAACGTATGTGACAAGACCCATCGGATTCGCTAATGATCCGCGGTAGAAGAAGAAACATTGTCCCGGACTGCCAACCGGCGGGCAGCGTTGAACCGCTACATCCGATTTTTGGTCGCCGTCGTAATCACCAGTGATCGCCGGATCATCACCCGTTTGACCAAAAAGTTCCGTCCGAATAGTACTCGTTTGACTTTGCAGAATGTAAAAAGCTGCAACGGTCGGTGCGCCCGGTCTCCAAACAGCGATGTCAGCTTTTCCGTCTCCGTCATAATCCGACGGCACGATAAAGTCAGTCGTCGGTTCGCCAAAATTAACGATCGTGTTCGTCTGATTTGCGGCGCTGTTATTGATAAACCATCTTAAAGTTGTCCCGGGTACCAAATTCTCGCTCGCTGCCGGCGGATTGTCCGCCAAATACTTCAGTTTTTCGCGGACCGATTCGAGCCGGTAGAATTCGCTTCCGCCCTGCAACGGAGTTACATTCCGAACCTGACTGTAGTCAGTCTTTCCGTCGCCGTCGAAATCGGTGTTGGCTTTAATTGTTGGTGTTGCCGCACCAACAATTGTCAGAGTCGCCGCCGAAATTGAGCCGGTGTCGCCCGCCGCATTGTCCGTAAATCTTAATGTCCACGTCCCGTTCGGATTGGCAACCCCGCTGAAAGCGGCCGTCAGGTTCGTGACCGGCGATGTCGTGATCACCGGCTGTGGTCCGGTTGCGGTCGTCCGGTAATCGCCCGGCGGAACAACCACTGCCGCACCGGCGGTGTTGGCTGCCGTCCACCAGTTGACGCCGGCGGCTGAATCCTTAAAGTTATAAGGTCCCGACAGATCGGATGAATCTCCGGCACTCGCGCCTGTTTGACCGGTTCGGCCATAGATCACGAACGAGGTTCCGTTTGGTGCGATCAGAAATGCATTTACATCGCCCACCCACGTATGGATCGGGCTATATGTATGACTGACCTCAACGTTGGTCGGTGCACCGGTAATGCCGGAAACCGTGAACGTCACGTTAAGCGGTGTTCCCGGTAAGTTGTCGGGGATCGCCCCGAACCCAGTACCGGCGAATGTGGCGGCCGGCACGGCGTTAATTGAAGCAACCGTTGTATTAGCTTCAGCGGTATTGTGGTGAGCTCCAAACCATAAGCCGATCGCCGCCAAAGCGACCACCGCGACAGAATAAAATAAAGAACCCGTGGACTGTTGTATTTTAGTTCCGGACATAAAATTTTTTCCCTCCTCAAAATAGTCAAATGTTGGTTAATTCTTCAGTAGAAATCTTACAAGCTGTGGAATCTAAGATAACTAAAATCACTGAAGCTCAATAAAATAGAAATAGAGCCTGAAACTTACCTTTTTTAAGCAGTTATGTCAAGTTTTTTCCTCAATTAAGCAGGTGAGCAAATGTTCTGAGATATTTTGAAAAGTTCAGAGTAACGGCTTCAGCCGTGAAACCGCCAGCGCAGCGCAGCGGTTTCTCACGCATAAATGCGTTACTCTGAGCAACCATAATGTCGCAAAACTTCTTATCACCCACTTAACATTTATTTTGTGAACATTCAAAGTTGAAGACCTATAAATTTTCAGTAATGATTGCCCGGTAGCCTTCCGTATTTTATGTTTTTTTTGGAAATTGCTATTTTAAAATAATGATTCAAAATGAGTTGCCGAAAGTCATACTTTTTTTTATTGACGGACTGGGAATCGGCGAAATTGATGCCAAAAATCCGCTTTCGGAGATCGAAAATATCGAACCGCTCGCGCATTTTGTTAATCATAAAAGCGATGTTATTTTGGAGGGCGTATTGATTCCGACCGATCCTCGTTTGGGTATCGGCGGCCGTCCGCAAAGCGCCTCGGGGCAAACGACAATTCTCACGGGAATCAACGCACCGCGCTACCTCGGCTATCACAAACAAGGTTTTCCCAACGAAAAATTGCGCGAAGTTATCGGCGAACATTCGATCTTTCTTCAGTTACAAAATCTAAAGGTAGAGCCGTTGATCTTTGCCAATACTTACACCCCGCAATTTTTTACGGAAAAACAGCGTTGGAAATCGGCAACGACCTGCGCGGTTGAAGCCGCTCGGTTGCGGTTTTGCAAATTGCCGGATCTGCTTGGCAGAAAATCACTTTTTCACGACTTTACAAATCAGAGTTTGCGCGAAAGAGGGTTTGATGTTCCGATTTTTTCGCCGACCGATGCGGCAGAGATCTTAGCGGCAATTTCTAAAGAATACCGTTTCACGCTATACGAACATTTTATCACCGACAAGATCGGTCACGACCGTGATTTTGAAAGGGCGCGGATCCATTTACCGCTGCTCGCCGAATTTATCCGCGAAACTTTGCGGCGCTTAGATTTGAAAAAGACGACTTTTATCTTGACAAGCGACCACGGAAACATAGAAGATTTGTCCGTTCGCAATCATACTTTAAGTGATGTTCCGACAATCGTGTGGGGCAGAAAAAGCAAAGAAATCGCAAACCGGATAAATGATTTAGCCGATATTACACCGGCAATTTTACAACTATTGACAACTTAGGCCGAAACCGTTGCGTTAGTTGGAAGGTTTTCTAACGTTCGCGTTTCCGCTGCTTTAACAAAATGACAGAAACAACAAACATACAAAAAAACGACCGGAAAGAAATTTTCGGCTGGATGATCTACGATTGGGCAAACTCAGCGTTTTTCACCGCGGTGATCGGCGTCCTTGTCGGTCCTTACCTGTTGAGTTTGGCCCAGAATGCGGTCGGCGAAGACGGAGTGGTTTTTGATCTGTTCTTTTTTAATGTCACGGCCAAAGGCTTATTTGCATTCTGCACCGCGGTTTCGACTATTTCGCTGGTTGTTTTTCTGCCGATTCTGGGCGCGATCGCCGATTATACGCATTTGAAAAAACGCCTTATGGCGATATTTTGCTACATCGGCGTGATCGGGGGAACGTTGATGTTCTTTATCACCGATTCATATATTGGACTGAGCCTTTTGGTCATCGTTTCAAATATGGCCTTTGCCGCCGCGAACGTTTTTTACAACGCTTTTTTGATTGATATCACGACCGAGGACAAACGTGACAAAATTTCGAGTTACGGTTACGGTTTGGGCTATCTGGGCGGAGTCGTGATGCTGGTTTTGTCTATTCTGCTTCTAAATAATGCCGAAAGTTTAGGCATTTCGACCGCCCTTGCCGCACGGATCTCATTTCTTGCCTCGTCGGCGTGGTGGGGAGTTTTTGGTGCAGTTAGTTTTTATCTGCTGAAAACGCGAAAGGCTGATAAGGAAGTGCCGCACGACAAAAATATAATAACCGTCGGGTTTAGCGAGATTTGGCAAACTCTCAAAGAATTACGCAGACTGCGTTACACGATGCTTTTTTTGATCGCTTATCTTTTTTATAACGACGGCATTCAAACCGTCATTCTAATGTCTTCGAGCTTTCTTTCACAGGAACTCTTCACGCAGGCCGAAAGAACAGCCAATTTAGACAAGGCTTTTTTGATTCAGATCTTTATCGTTGCGCAGGTTTGCGCCCTTGTCGGCGCGATTGTTTTTGAGCGGATCGCCCGCTTTATCGGGACGAAAAGAACGATTATTTTGTCTTTAATAATCTGGTGCGGGATTGTCATTTTCGCCTACAAAATTTTGCAAACCAAGGAGCAGGCTTATATTATGGGCGCTTTTATCGGATTGGTTTTAGGCAGCGCACAGGCTCTTTCGCGCTCGCTTTATTCGCAGATGATTCCGGTCGGGCGCGAATCATCGTTTTTCGGACTTTACGAGATCAGCGAAAAAGGCACCTCGTGGATGGGACAGATTCTTTTTACAATCATCATTAGCTCAACCGGCTCATTTCGTCAGGCGATTTTGGGACTGATAGTTTTCTTTGTAGTTGGAAGCGTGATTTTGCTTTTCACCGACACAACCCGTGCGATTCACGAAGCCGGAAATCTGACGCCTGAAGAAGCTGTCAAATTATGAGAGTTTGTCATTGTCAAACAGTTCGATATAATAGGCAAAGAATTGTTTTATCAACTTTGAGATCCTGAATAATTATCGTGATTGAAAACACAAACGACAAAATTGTAACTATTTTCGGCGGCTCCAAATGCGCTGAAAATTCACCTGAATACCTGCAAGCCAAAGAACTCGGCGCACGCCTTGCCGAAGCCGGATTTACGATCTGCACGGGCGGCTATCTCGGCGTGATGGAAGCCGCTTCGCGCGGCGCACGCGAAAAAGGCGGGCG
>JANLTD010000716.1:0-3842 GCA_031362765.1 Acidobacteriota bacterium
GTCTGTTTTGCCTGCCGCTTGGAACCTTTTTCAGCGGTTTTAAACAGACTAACAGTCTGTTTTACGTTTCTTTTTTAATTTCAATCATTTCTTACTAACTGCGTAACTCCTAGTTATGGCGACTATCAAACGAACATCGCAATTTCATAACGATCTCCTCATCTCCTCATCTCCTCATCTCCTCATCTCCTCTTCTCATTTAACCGGCACAATCCGTAAGATCTTGTCGTCATCATTGGCGACGCTTCCGCGTCCGTCACGGTTTGAGGTCGCAAAATAGATAAAACCGTCGGGACCCTCAGCCATTTCGCGGATCCGGCCGAATTTTCCTTCTAGAAGATTCTCCTGAGCGACGACATTCCTTCCGTTCAAAACGACGCGGATGATCCGTGCGCCGCGCAGACAGCCGAAAAAGAAATTTCCCTTAAACGCCGGAAAAACCGCGCCGTTATAGAACATCGCCGAGCCGGGCGCGCAAGATGGGGAATATTCAAGAAGCGGCGATTCCATCCCGTCTTTTTTCGTTGTGCCGTAGATTTCCGCCCAGCCGTAATTTTTCCCGCGTTCGACAATGTTCACTTCATCGGCGCCGCCGCCTTTGCCTTCAAAACGCGACGGGCCGTGTTCGGTTTGAAACATCAAACCTTCGGCTGACCACGCCAAACCCTGCGCGTTGCGGTGTCCGGTTGAAAAGATTTCTGCACGATAATTGGCGGTTTTGACAAAGGGATTATCTTCGGGAATACTTCCGTCGTCATTGAGCCGCAGAGTTTTTCCCGCCAGCGAATCGGTTTTTTGCGCCAGATTCCAATCGGTCGAATCGCCCGTTGTCACATAAAGTTTGCCGTCGGGACCGAAACGCGCCCGTGTTCCGGCGTGATTCGGTGCGCCCGGAATGTTTTCGATTATGATTTTTGGCTCAACCAGAGTTTTGCCGTCGAATTTATAACGAACAATTTTGACGCGCTTGCCGTCGTTGTTGTAAGCGTAGGCAAGATAGACAAATTTGTTTTCCGCGAATTTAGGATGAAGCGAAATATCCATCAAACCGCTTTCGCCCGAAGGTTCAACATCCGGGACTTTGAAAACCGGTTCGGCTTTTAATTTGCCTTTTTCGATGATGCGAACTCTGCCCGGACGCTCGGTGAAAAGCAGATTTCCGTCAGGCAAAAAAGCAAAGCCCCACGGAACTTCCAATCCGCTGGCAACCGTTTCAACCCGAAATTTCGCGTCGCCTTTCTGGGTTGAAATGATTTCGTTTTCCGCCAAACCCTTCGGTTTTTGCCCGCAACCGACCGCCATCGCGGCCGAAACAAGAAATATCAAACAAACATTTTTCATAAATTCCCTCTTAACTTTTTTAGGTTAGACGGCAGTTATCACATTTTTGTTTCACAGCAAATCTTTTTGAGGTAAAATGAATTTCGGAGAGTAAAAATTATGACGACGGAAGTTTTAACCATCGAAGAAAATGGTAAATTGACATTGCCGGCAGATATTACCGAGCGGTATCAATTTAAAAAAGAGACACGGTTTCGCATTATCGAGACGCAGAAAGGAGTTTTGCTTATTCCGCTGACCGCTGAACCGATGAATGGCGAATTAAAAGCCGAACTTGAAGAATGGCAGACGATTGGCGCAGACGCTTGGGAAATGTTCGGTTTTGAGGAGAATGAGCTGTGAACGTCGGAGAAATCTTTTGGGTTGAATTTCCCGCACGCGGCGGACGCGCTCAAACCGGAAGACGACCTGCCATCGTCGTTCAAAAAGATAAAACTCTGCCGACTATTCTGCTTATTCCGCTAACGACTCAACAAGATGCCTTGCGCTTTGCGGGAACAATTCTCATCGAACCCGACGCGAACAATCATCTCCGCCAACCGTCCGTTGCGCTCGTCTTTCAACTGACGGTAATTGATAAAAACTTCATCAAAGGCAAATTCGGCACAATCTCCAACGATAAAAGAACGAGATCTGGACGGCTTTCGATGAATTGACGGGACGAAAATAAATGAACAAAATAGCTGGTTTATTATTCTTAGTAACCTTTTCACTTGAGCTAGTAAATTGTGGTTTGAATCAAAATTTAAATGTACCAGAGCAGAATTTACAAACAAACACGTCAAAAACTTCATCAGAAATTGAAGTAGCAAATCTTTGTGAGTTGTTTAATAATTCATACGCTTATCATCAGAAAATTGTTAAATTGAAAGCAACTCTTTATATAATTCACACAGATACTACTTTTAGTCTAGTTGCAGATGAGAAATGTGAACAACGTCATCCACTTATAGATGTTGATTTTGGGAAGAATTTTGAACCATCTGTTTGTAGCGGAAGTACCCGTCTTGAAGAAGAATTATGCTCTATCTTAAAGGAGAGTCCGCAAAAGAACGAGAACGTAACCTATGAGATTATTGGTGTTGTTGGCGGTTATTTTGAATATTATCAATCCAATGAAGGTTTTACAAGAGATGGGTTACGTTTTCGCTTTACTATCCAAAACATTGAAAAAATTGACAAAATTACATCTGCAAAAATACAAAAGGTAATCAACTGAATTACAAGAAATTTCTGTTGGTACTGAAAAACGGACGAAGATAAAATCTAAGTTTCGTTGACATTTTGTTTTTCAGGCGGCTTCATCTGTCTTTCCGCGCTTCGCGGCGGTTAGCCACGTTGCTTTAGCGCGTAGCCCGCAAAACGAATCAACCGAAAGGGCGTTTTAAGATCCTTTTTGGACGTTTGCGGCTTAAGCCGGGAGATAAGCACGTTAAAACGCGCTTGTGTTATCAATTCAATTTTAACCACACGCTAAACAGCGTGGTTAATTGCCCTTCGGGAAAGCCTCGTGAACGAGGCTGAAAGCATAAATCAATAGAACTTTCACGCAGAAAATTACAATTCGGCGCGTTCCGACAATGCAAGCCAGCGTTCCGTTTCAGCTTCCAGGCGAGAGTGTAGTTTTTGCTGTTCGTTGAAAAGCTCGGTTAGTTTGAATGCGTCGGTCGCGAATTGATGCAATTCTTTTTCGATCTCGGCGAGGCGTTTTTCGGTTTCGGGAATCAGTGTTTCGAGTGATTCAAATTCGCGGCGTTCTTTGAACGAAAGCTTTTTCGGCGCGGTACTTTCGGAATTTTCCGGCTGAGAATCTTGCACCCTTGCTGACGCGCGGGTTTCTGCCGTTTCAACTGTTTCGCGTTCGGTGGTTTCTAAATACGCCGAATAATCGCCCGCGAATTCGCGGATCTTTCCGCCCTCTTCAAACTTAAATACATTTTCAATTGTGCGGTCGAGAAAATAGCGGTCGTGGCTGACGACGATCAGCGCGCCCGCGAAATCGTCCAAGTATTCTTCCAAAGCGATCAGCGTCGGAATGTCGAGATCGTTGGTCGGTTCGTCGAGCAGCAAGACATTCGGCGCTGCCATCAGGATTCGTAAAAGATAAAGCCGGCGCCGTTCGCCGCCCGAAAGTTTGCCGATAAACGAATACTGAGCCGCCGGCGTGAACAGAAATTTTTCGAGCATCTGTCCGGCTGTGATTTGAGTGCCATCAACTGTCGTCACATATTCGGCAACTTCTTTGATGTAATCAATGACGCGCTGTTCTTCATTAAGCGCGCGGCTTTCCTGATCATAATAGCCGATCCGAACTGTCTGACCGATCTCGATCTCGCCGGAATCGGCTTTGATGCGGTCGGTGAGGATCTCGAGCAGCGTTGTTTTGCCGGAACCGTTTTCGCCGATGATGCCGATGCGGTCATCGCGTTTCAGAAGATATGAAAAATTATCAATCAATTTTCGCTCGCCGTACGATTTTGAAAGATTGTTGATCTCGATGA
>JANLTD010000724.1:0-3241 GCA_031362765.1 Acidobacteriota bacterium
GGTTTAAAAGGCAAAACGGCGATCGATTTGATCGGAGTCCGCACGGGTTTGATAGTTGCACTACGCCAGAGATAAAATCCGAGCGAGCCAAGCGCGAGAATAATCAAAGCCGCGAAAACCGCGAATCGAAAACGGCTTGGGGTTTGGTTTTCGGTTTTTGGTTTTTGGTTCTCGATTTGAGATTTCAGATTTGAGGTTTCAGATTCGAGGTTTTCCTTTTCTCCAAAATCGCTGACGGGCGCGACCACTACTTCCGGCACTTCGCGAACTTCGGGAACGAACCGAAAACCGCGTCCCGGAACGGTCGCGATAAAACGTCCTTCGCCGGGTTTTTCGCCCAAAACGCGGCGCAAAATCGAGATGTTTTTGCTGAGATTGTTTTCTTCGACAATGGTATCAGACCAAATTTCCCGCATCAGTTGATCTTTTTCAATTACTTTTCCGTGATTTCGCACCAAATAAAGAAGCGTGTCGAAAACCTTTGGCGTGAGCGGCAGCGGTTCATCATTCCCCTTTGTTAATAGACGCTTAGACGCGTCAATCCGAAAATCATCGAATTCGTAAATTTGTATTTGAGATTCGTTCAACATCATTTTCAGAAAAGTCAGAAAAATTTCAAGCCGTTTCGAAAGATTTTCAGAACGGTATTTGGAGATTATGACATTCATCAGCCGTAAATAAAATGAACGGGCTGAAATCAATCAAAAATAAGGAAGGAAAAAAATGAAAAATAAATTAATGACAACGATTGCCGGAACGTTTCTGGCTTTATTGATGATCTTCGGAGCCGCGCAAATTTATGTATCCGGACAGGAAAACGACTCCGACCAAAAATCGGAAAATTCCGGAAACAGTATCGAAGGCGTCTGGGAAACCGTCGTGACACCGCGTAATTGTCAAACGGGTGCGCCGGTCGCGCCTGATTTTCAAAGTCTGGTGACCTTTAACAAAGGCGGCACGATTGCCGAATTCGCCGCCGGCGGCAATCCGATTCTGCGAAGTCCCGGACACGGAATCTGGGAGCGCACAAGCGGTTCGCGGAACTACTCCTTGAAATTTGTTTTTCTGCGCTTTAGTCCGAGCGGCGTCGTGATCGGAAAACAGAAAATAGCTCAAACCATCGAACTCAGCGCAGACGGCGATCAATCAACATCGACCGGCACGGTCGAGGTTCTTGATCTGAACGGCAACGTCCTCGGAAGCGGTTGTTCGACCGCCACGGCGACGCGGTTTGAATAATTCCAAAATAGAAGGTAAAAGCCGAAAACTATTTTTCGGCTTTTTCCGCATCGATGTCAAATAAGGCTGAACCGTAAAAGGTTAGATTTCCGCCTTTAGACGGCAAGTGCTCGTCGGAAAAGAATTGCCGCCTAAAGGTGAAACTCCATTTTTTTTGAAGGAGAAATTTTAATGGTTAAATTTATCAATCAGAGCGCGTTTTTATTTTTGCTTTTTGTAGTTTTGAGCGCGGCGGCGCAAGCGCAGACGACGGCTTTTTCGTACCAGGGACGTTTGAGCGAAGCGGGCAGCCCTGTCTCGGGAACGCGCTATTTTCGCTTTACGCTGTTTGACGAAAACGGCACGACGATTCCGGGCGCGACGTTTGACCAAATTTTGACGGTCACGAACGGTGTTTTCAATACTTCGCTCGATTTCGGCGCGGCGGCGTTTCCGGGCGCGAATCGTTCGTTGCAAATCTCAGTCAAAATCAACGTGGGAGACGCTTACACGGATTTAACGCCGCGTCAGGATATTCTCGCCGCGCCGTATTCGATAAAAAGCAAAGAATCGGACAATTCCGCGCAGCTCGGCGGCGTTGATTCGACGCGCTTTGTGCAGCAGGACGCGGGCGGCAACGTCTCTATCGGCGGAAATTTAACCGTCGCCGGAGCGGTAACTTACGACACGGTGAACGCGGCGACGCAATACAATCTCGGCGGACAACGCGTTTTGAGCGCGGCGGGAAACGGTAATTTATTTACCGGAATCGCGGCGGGGCAGTCCAATACGACCGGCTATGACAACGCCTTTTTCGGCGCCGGTGCGGGACAAGGCAACACGACGGGTTACGAAAATTCATTTTTCGGTAAAAGCGTGGGACTGCGAAATACGACCGGTTTTCGGAATTCGTTCTTCGGCATCAACGCGGGCATCAATAACACGACCGGCGCTGATAACGTCTTCATCGGCGCGGCAGCCGGAACCGACAATCAAACCGGCAGCGAGAATACTTTTGTCGGGGTTTTTGCCGGTCAGAAGAATACGGCTGGTCGCAATTCGTTTTTCGGGGCGGGCAGCGGACAGGAAAATACGACCGGCGCCAACAATTCATTTTTCGGTTATGTCGCCGGGATTTCTAACCAGACCGGTAGAAATAATTCTTTTTTCGGAACCAATGCCGGGGCTTTCAACAATGCTGATTTTAATTCGTTCTTCGGATCCGCCGCCGGACAATCGAACACGACCGGCACGAACAACACTTTCGTCGGTATGAATGCGGGTTTATTCAACCAAACGGGCAGCCAAAATTCATTTTTCGGGCGCGATGCCGGACGCAATAATCTTGCCGGTTTTAATTCATTCTTTGGATTTTCTGCCGGTAGTGCTAACACCAACGGCAGTAGCAATGCTTACTTCGGCAACTCCGCCGGACTTAGCAATATTACGGGCAATAACAACGCTTATTTTGGAACCGGCGCGGGTGATACCGCGACGGGTTCGGGAAACACGGCAATCGGCGATAATGCGGGCGTAACATTTTTCGTCGGCACAACCAACACCAACGGCAATTACAATACTTTTCTCGGCTCGTTGGCGAGACCTTCGATTGGAAATCTGACCAACGCCAACGCCATCGGCGCATACTCCTTCGTTTCGGCAAACAATTCAATGGTTTTGGGAAGCATCAACGGCATCAACGGCGCGACCGCCGACACGAACGTCGGCATCGGCACAACCGCACCGACGACCAGACTGCAAATCAAAACCTTGTCGGGCAATTACGGTTTTACGCAGACGGACGGCGCGATAACGGTCGGCTCTTACGTCGGCGGCAGTTCGTCCGGCGCGACGGGCGGCTGGCTCGGCACGCTCTCGAATAATAAGTTGTTTTTCTTTACGAACAGCGGACAGGCATCAATGACCGTTGACACAAACGGCAACGTCGGCATCGGCACGATTGCGCCCGCTTCAAAATTCACCGTCGCCGGTTTGATCGAAACGACAACGGGCGGCGTGAAGT